>CAYRII010000056.1:0-12252 GCA_964424245.1 uncultured Terriglobales bacterium
AGGCCGTGGCGACCCTGGGGCTGCGCCACGCCGTGATCACCAGCGTCAACCGCGACGACGACAACCTGGGCGGAGCCCGCATCTTCGCCGAGACCATCCGCCAGGTACGGCGCGCTGCTCCCGGGTGCCGCGTCGAAGTGCTGATCCCGGACTTCCAGGGGGATGAGGAATCGTTGCGCGTGGTGCTGGAGGCGCGGCCGGAGGTCCTCAACCACAACACCGAGACCGTTCCCCGCCTCTATCGCGTGGTGCGCTCCGGTGCGCGCTATGAGCGCTCGCTGCGCTTGCTGAAAAGCGTGAAGCGGCTGGCTCCGGGAACGCTTTCCAAGTCCGGCTTGATGGTTGGCCTGGGCGAAACCATGACGGAACTGCTTGACCTCTTTTGCGATCTCGCCGGTTGCGGCGTGGACATCCTTACCGTCGGCCAGTATCTGCGGCCCTCGCGCGACCATCTGCCCATCGCCTGCTATTACACGCCCGAGGAGTTTCTTTTCCTCAAGCAGGAAGCGTCGGCCATGGGCTTCCGCCACGTGGAATCCGGGCCGCTGGTGCGCTCCAGCTACCATGCCCACGAGCACACCGGAACCGCGCCGTCCTAGCGGAGCGCCCTCCGCCAAAGTGAGATAATCCAACCGTGGCTGTAATCAACAAGACCGGCCTTTTCCGCAAGCTGCCTTCGGTGGATGAACTCTTGCGCCAGCAAGGCGTGGCAGCCCTGGTGGAGGGCGACGGTCACGCCGCGGTGGCGGAGGCGGTGCGAGCGGCGCTGGGCCGACTGCGCTCCGAGATTGAATCTGGCGGGCTGGATGCCGCAACTCTGGAGCCGGCGCTGGCGCCGGAGTCCCTGGCAAGCGCCGTGGAACGCGAGCTGCGCCAGTCGCTGGCCTGGTCGCTGCGCCCGGTGATCAACGCCACCGGCGTCATTCTGCACACCAACCTGGGACGCGCGCCGCTGGCCAAGGCGGCGCTGGAGAGAATCGCCGAGGTCGCCGGCGCCTACACTAATCTGGAGTTCGATCTCGAAAGCGGCGAACGCGGCCGGCGCGATGGCCACGCGGACCGCCTGTTCCGCCGCCTGCTCCACGCCGTTGAACGCGATGACGTTGCCACGGTGGTGGTCAACAACAACGCCGCCGCAGTGCTGCTGGGGCTGAACACGCTGGCCGAAGGCGGCGAGGTTGTGGTCTCGCGGGGCGAGCTGGTGGAGATCGGAGGGTCGTTCCGCATCCCGGACGTGATGGCGCGCTCCGGGGCGGTACTGCGCGAGGTGGGAACCACAAACCGCACGCGCCTCGCCGACTACGAACGCGCAATTACGGAAAAGACGCGCTTGCTCTTGCGCGTCCACCGTTCCAACTTCCGCATTGTGGGCTTCACCGAGCAGCCGGCGCTCGAAGAACTGGTGGAACTGGGGCGCCGGCGCAGCCTGCCGGTGATGGAGGACCTGGGATCGGGCGCGCTCTTTGACCTGCGGTCTGTGGGCATTGAGGGCGAGCCGGGCGTGAGCGACAGCCTGCGCGCCGGGGTGGACGTTGTGACCTACAGCGGCGACAAGCTGCTGGGCGGACCACAGGCAGGCATGCTGAGCGGGCGAACGGAACTGATCGCGCGCATCCGCTCCAATCCCTTGTTCCGCGCGCTGCGCGTGGACAAGCTGACCTATGCCGCTCTGGAAGCCACGCTGCTGGCCTACGTTCGCGGTGACCACGACCGCATTCCGGCACTCGCCTTGATACGCTTGCCGATGGGGGAGATCCGGCGGCGGGCCGAGGCTTTGGCCAGCGCATTGGGCAGAAAGTCGCGCGGCCTTGCGGTAGAACTGGTGGAAGGCGAGAGCGTGATCGGTGGCGGCTCAACGCCGGGCGCGGCACTGGCCACGGTGCTGGTGGCCGTGACGGCGGAAGGGCTGAGCGCAGATGAACTGGCGGCCCGCCTGCGCGCCGCGGACCCGCCGGTGATTGCGCGGGTGGAAGAGGGTCGTGTGCTGCTCGACCTGCGCACCGTGTTTGCCGAGCAGGATGCCGCGGTGGCGTCGGCGTTGATGGCGGCGCTGGCGTAGGAATCCACCCGCCACAGAAAACAAAATGGGCGGCTCGAAAGCCGCCCATTTCGGTTTCTGCTGCGAATTAGATAGGCTGCACGTTTTCTGCTTGCCAGCCTTTGGGTCCTTTGACGAGGTTGAACTGCACCGCTTGACCTTCCTTCAAGCTGCGGAAGCCGTCGGCCTGAATTGCGGAGAAATGGACGAAAACATCCTCGCCATTCTCCCGGCTGATGAATCCATACCCCTTGGCGTCATTGAACCACTTCACTGTTCCTTGTTCCATGTTTGCTACCCGCATTCCTTTTGTTCAGATTTGCGTTGAGCTGAATCGGAGGCTACTGCAGAGGCAGGCACCGCTTTCCAGCAGAAACCGCTCACAACCGCTTCGATCAAACGCAGCGACATAATACATAAGACGGGGGAAATTGCCAAGAGAGGGGTGAAAAGTCGCGAAAATGGGTGTCTGAGCGCTGTGATACCTTACAAAGCCATGTCGCGGTCCGTGGTGGCCGCGCAGGCGCCATGATCGTGGGTACGGGAGTGGACATTGTCGAGGTTCCCCGGGTGGCGGCGGCCATGGAGCGCTTCGGCCGGCGTTTCCTGGAGCGCATCTTTACGCCGGAGGAGATGCGTTACTGCGATTCCAAGCGCAACCGGGTGGAGCGCTATGCCGCACGTTTCGCCGCCAAAGAAGCTGCGCTGAAGGCACTGGGCACGGGCTGGAAGCGGGGCATAGCCTGGCGAGAAGTGGAAGTAGGGCGCGCGCCCGGCGGACGTCCCACGCTGCACTTTTCCGGGAAAGCAGGCGAGTTTGCCGCCGGACTGGGAATGAAGCGCGCTTCGCTTTCCCTCACGCATACCGAACAACTGGCCATGGCGCAGGTCATCCTGGAGGACTAAGCCGCTGGCCGCGATTGCAAACGGGCGGGACGCGATGAGCGCACCGCAGGGCGCACGCCAGGCGGCGGGCGTGGCGCTGGTGACCTTTGCCACTCTGCTCCTGGAACTGGCCTCGACGCGCCTGTTTTCCGTCGTTCTCTTCTATCACTTCGCCTTCCTGGCGGTTTCGGTGGCGCTGCTGGGACTGGGCGCGGGAGGGGTTTTTGCCTTTGTGCGGCGGAGCTGGCTGGAGCGCTGGCCGCTGGAGACACTCGGCGCGCGCCTCTGCCAGTTCAACGCAGTGGCCATCGTGGCCGCGCTGGGCGTATCGCTGCGCTCTGCCATCCATCCGTATCTGACTCCGGAGAACTTCCTGAAGGTCACGCTGGTTTACGTGGTGACCGGCGTGCCGTTTTTTTTCACCGGATTGCTGCTTTCGGTTGTGTTCGCGCGGAGAACGGGGCGCATTGCCCAGCTCTACGGGGCCGACCTCGGGGGTGGTGCGCTGGCCTGCCTGGCCATGGTGCCGCTGCTGAACTGGATTGGAGCGCCCAACACCATTCTTCTGGCCAGCCTGCTGATGGCGGGGGCGTCGGCGGTGTGGGCCGAAAACCGCGCGCGACGCAACTCGGGCCTGCGCATGGCGGCCCTGATTGCGGTGCTGCTGGTGGTGAACCGCTCCGGCGCACTCTCCGACGTGGGCCGCGACTCCGAGCACCAGATTTTGTTCTCGCGCTGGAACGCGTTGTCGCAAGTGGTGGTGCAGCAGCGGGGCGAGGCGCGCTACATCGTGATTGACCGCGCCGCCGACACCGCCATCATGAATGTCGATCCGCGCAATGCGCAGCAGGCGAGCTGGCGCGAGGGACTCTTCTGGTCGGTGCCCGCGGTGGCCAATGTGCTGCGGCCCAAGGGGGCGTACGCCATCATCGGGCCGGGCGGCGGAGTGGACGTCTTGCGCGCGGTGGCCGCGGGCAGCCCTCGCGTCACCGGCATCGAAATCAATCCCACCATCGCCACCACCATCATGCGCGAGCAGTTTGCCGATTATGCATACCACTTGTACGAGCTGCCCGAGGTGCGCATCCACGTGGCCGAGGGGCGCTCCTTCCTGAGGCAGAGCCAGGAGCGCTTCGACGTGGTGCAGATGACGCTGGTGGATACCTGGGCCACGACCTCGGCCGGAGCCTTCGCCTTGAGCGAGAACAACCTTTATACGGTTGAGGCCTTCCAGGAGTACTTCGAGCACCTGGAGCTGGATGGGTTTGTCGCGGTCACGCGCTGGGAGTTCCGCGAGCCGCGGGAGGCGCTGCGCGTGGTCTCGCAGGCCATGGAGGCGCTGCAGCGCATGGGAGCGGAGCGGGTGGGCGGGCATTTCCTGGTGATCTCCGAGGGAATATTGGACGAAGACGGGCGCGCCGTAACCGTGCTGGCCAAGCGCAGCCCGTTCACCGCCGAGGAAGAAGCCAAAGTGCGCGCTCATGTGGCGGAGAGCGGCCGCCTTTCGGTGATTTACTCTCCTTCGGCCCCGGGCACGAGCGCGTTCGCGGATTTGATTCAGAGCGGCGACGCCCACGCCTTCGCCCGCGGTTACCTCTACAACGTCGAGCCGGTAACCGACGACCGTCCGTTTTTCTTTTTCACCCTCAAGACGGGGCAGGCCCTGGAGCGCGTCCTGGCCGGAACCGGAAGGGGCATGGACTGGAGGGTCAACCTGGGCGTCGTGGTGCTGGCGCTGCTTCTGGCCATTTCTGTGGCCGCGGTGGCGGCGTTCCTGGTGGTGCCACTCTGGATCCACGGCAGCCGCCCCGGTACCAGCGCCCTGCACCTGGCGTACTTCGTGGCCGTGGGGCTGGGTTACATCCTGGTGGAAATCGCGCTCATCCAGCGCTTCGTGCTGTTCCTTGGACATCCCACGTACGCGCTGACCGTGGTGGTGTTTCTCATGCTGCTGGGCAGTGGCTTGGGGAGCGTGGTGTCCGGGCGGTGGCTGTCGCCAGTGACGCGCGTGCGCGCAGCGCTGGCCGCCATCGTGCTCATGGCAGCGGCGCTGATGGCATTCCTGCCGGAGCTTCTGGCTGCCGGCGTGGGCTGGCCGTTTGCGCTGAAGTGGCTGTTGAGCGCGGCGTTGCTGGGGCCGCTGGGCTTTGTGATGGGAATGCCTTTCCCCACCGGTTTGCGCGCCATGGCAGAGCGTCGCGAATCGGCGCTCGAATGGGCTTACGCCATGAACGCGGGCGCCAGCGTGTTGGGTTCGGTGCTGGCCATTGTGATTGCCATCCACTTCGGTCTGGGAGCGACGCTCGGTGCGGGCGCGCTGGCGTACATCCTGGCGGCAACAGGAACGCTGGGCTGGGCCAACGCGAAAGGCTGACGGGCGCGGAGGCCATCTGATATGATGCGGCGCTCTGTTTCACTCAACGCGGAACCGCGCGCCCCGCGCCCAGGACGCGCTGCTCCGGAGGAGGACGTTGCCCAGCCAGAAACAGGTATCGTGGGCTCAGCTCCGCGTCGGCATCACCGTGCTGGTGGCCCTGGTCATCTTGGCGGTTGCCATCTTCCTGGTGACCGGCACCACCGGGCTGTTCACCAAGACCATCCACCTGAAAGCCTACTTTGACAACGCCGAAGGCCTGCGCGTAGGCGCGCCCGTGCGCTTGCAGGGAGTGGACATCGGAAACATCACCAAAGTGCACATCGTGCCCAACCGGCCGGCCAATCCGGTGGAAGTGATCCTGAAGGTTTCGACGAAATATCACTTCAGCCTGCGCAAGGACTCGATCGCGACGCTCAATACCGCCGGGGCGCTGGGCGAAGTGTATGTAGACATCAACAGCGCGGGCGCCAAGGGGGCGGAAGCCGCGGACGGAGACACCATCCAGGCCGAAGACCGGCCGGGGCTGCAGGACGTGGTGCGCTCCAGCCAGTCCACCCTGCAGAACATGGAGACCCTGCTGAAGCGGCTGGATCGCATCGTGGCGGCGATCGAGCGCGGCGAGGGATCGGTGGGCAAGTTTATCTACGATCCCACCCTCTTCAACAGGATCAGCCAGACCATGTCCGACGTGCAGGAGGTGGTGCGCGCCATCAATCGCGGCGAAGGCACCGTGGGCAAGCTGATCAAGGATGACGAGCTCTACCGCAAAGCCAACGCCTCGGTGGACAAGTTGAACCGGCTGATCGACGAGATTGAACAGGGCAAGGGCACCGTGGGCAAGCTGATGAAGGACCCCAGCCTATACCAGCAGGCGGAGCAGACCATGGCCAAGGCCAACAAGCTGATGGACGACGTGAATGCGGGTAAGGGGCTCGTCGGCAAACTGACCAAGGATGAGGAGTTCGCGCGCAAGGTGGACGACACCATGACGCGGCTGTCCGCCATCGCCCAACGCCTGGAGGCTGGAGAAGGGACGGCAGGGAAGCTTCTGCGCGATCCCTCGCTGTATGTGAACGCCGACCAGATGCTGGTGGAGACGCGCAACCTGGTCAAGTCCGTGCGCGAAAACCCGAAAAAGTACCTGACCATTCGCTTCAAGTTGTTCTGAGAATCGTGAAACCGCCAGGCCGCCGTCAGGAGAAGCTCTTGCTCACTCAGGACGAGGAAGAGCGTCTAAACTTGGGTACCCCGACGCCCGGCCCGAATTGACTGCAACTTGCTGACAGTGTTTTGCGTACCTAACAACTCGATTGCCATCCGACTACTTCCAACCATGAGGAATCCCATGAAATCGAAGGTCTTGTTGTGCCTGTTTGCACTTTTCTCCGCCGTCGCCCTGGCGCAGGACACGCCCGCGAAGAGCGGCTCCACGCCGGGGTTTGACATCGAGGCGATGGACAAAACCATTGACCCTTGTACGGACTTTTATCAGTACGCCTGTGGCGGCTGGCGGGCGCGCAACCCGGTTCCGGCAGACCGGTCCGGCTGGGGCCGCTTCAATGAGCTTCAGGAACGCAACAACGAAATCCTGCGCACTCTGCTGGAGCAGGCGGCAGCCAACAAGAGCGGCCGCAGTGCCGAAGCGCAGAAGATCGGCGACTACTACGGTTCCTGCATGGATGAGAAAAGCGTGGAGGCGCGGGGCGCCCAGCCCATTGCCGCCGAACTGGCGCGCATTGCCGGCCTGAAGAGCAAGTCCGAATTGCCGGGCCTGCTGGCGTACCTGCACCAGATCGGGGTGAACGCGCTGTTCCGCACCGAGTCGGAGCAGGATTTCAAGGACGCCACGCAGGTGATTGCCGCCACCGACCAGAGCGGCCTGAGCCTTCCCGACCGGGACTACTACTTGAAGGACGATGCCAAGTTCGCGGAAAACCGGCAGCAGTATGTCGCGCACGTGCAGAAGATGTTTGAACTGATGGGCGATCCGGCGGAACAGGCGGCGGCCCAGGCCAAGACCGTGATGGAAATCGAGACGGAGCTGGCCAAGGTATCGCTGGAGCGGGTGAAGCGGCGCGAACCGTCCAACATTTATCACAAGATGACCATGGCGGAACTGGCGGCGCTCAGTCCGTCGTTTGCCTGGCACGATTACCTGAAAGCGGCGGGCGTACAGCCGTTGGAAAGCCTGAATGTACGTGTGCCCGATTTTGTCAAAGGAATGGAAGAGCAACTGAAGTCGCGTGACCTGGCCGCGTGGAAGACTTATCTGCGCTGGCAGGTCCTGCGCGCCAACGCCCCGCTGCTTTCCGCAGCCTTCGTGGACGAAAACTTCGACTTCTTCGGGCGCAAGCTGACCGGCGCGAAGGAGAACCGCCCGCGTTGGAAGCGCTGCGTGCAGTACGTGGACAACGACCTGGGCGAAGCGCTGGGTAAGCTCTACGTGGAAGAGACCTTCGGCGCTGAGGGCAAAGCGCGCATGCTGGAGATGGTGCACGGGCTGGAAAAGGCCCTGGAAAAGGACATCCTGGCCCTGCCCTGGATGACGGAGACCACCAAGAAACAGGCGCTGGTCAAGCTGCACGGCATCGCCAACAAGATCGGGTTCCCGGACAAGTGGCGCGACTACAGCAGCGTGGACATCCAGGGAGGCGACCTGGCGGGCAACTCCAAGCGCAGCAACGCGTTCGAATTCCGCCGGCAACTGGCCAAGATCGGCAGGCCTGTGGATCCCACGGAGTGGTTCATGACGCCGCCCACGGTGAACGCCTACTACGATCCGCAGATGAACAACATCAACTTTCCCGCCGGCATTCTGCAGCCGCCCTTTTTTGACCGCGCCATGGACGACGCCGTGAACTACGGCGGCATCGGGGCGGTGATCGGCCACGAACTGACCCACGGCTTCGACGACGAAGGGCGGAAGTTCGACGCCAAGGGCAACCTGAATGATTGGTGGACGGAGGAAGACGGCAAAGAGTTCGAGAAGCGCGCAGTGCATCGACGACCAGTACAGCGGGTTCGTGGCCGTGGACGACGTGAAACTGAACGGCAAGCTCACGCTGGGTGAAAACACCGCAGACAACGGCGGGCTGCGCATTGCCTTGATGGCGCTGCTGGACAAGCTGGCGGGAAAAGACGTGAAGCCCATAGACGGCTTCACGCCGGAGCAGCGCTTGTTCCTGGGCTGGGGCCAGATCTGGTGCCAGAACATGACCGATCAGCGGGCGCGCATGCTGGCCACTCTGGATCCACACGCTCCCGGCCGCTACCGTGTGAACGGCGTGGTTTCCAACATGCCGGAGTTCCAGAAGGCGTTTTCCTGCAAGAAGGAGTCGGCGATGGTGCGCGAGAACGCCTGCAGGGTCTGGTAGGCAGGCTCCGGTTCAAGTCAAGCGGCGCAGGAACCTGCTTCGCGCGTCACTGGAAGGCCGGCGCGCGTCCAGGCGGTCATGCCGCCGACCACATTGGTAACGTTCGAGCGCCCGGCGCGCAGCAGGACGCTGCTCGAGACGCTGGAGCGATACCCGCTGCCGCAGATGATGTACACAGGCTTTCCCGCCGGCAGCGCATCCAGTTGCTGCGCCACGAACCCGGCCTGGATGTGCTGCGCTCCGGCAACGTGGCCGTTGCCCCACTCGGCGTCGCTGCGCACGTCGAGCACGTGCAGTTGTTCCGCGCTGAGGCGCCCGGCGAGTTCCGTGACGGAGACCTGCGCCAGGTGCTGCTGCGGGTATCCCGCCAGAATCCACGACTTCATTCCCCCCTGGAGATGGCCGTGGATGTCGTCCAGCCCCACGCGGACCAGGGAGCGGCGGGCAAGGTCGTAATCCGTAGCGTCATCGCCCACCAGAAGAATGGGCCGGTCGTAGGGAACCACCCACGCCGCCCACATCGAAAGGTTCTGGTCGCCTCCGATGCTGAAGGAAAAAGGAACATGGGCCCCGCCAAACGCTTCCGGGCGGCGCAAGTCGATGACCAACGCGTCGTCCTTGTCCTGCAGCGCGCGAAAGTCCGCAGGCGAGAGCGCCTGGCCGCCGGGCAACCCGTCGAGCAGCTTCGGGCCTTCGGAATTCACGCGCTTCATGTGCTTGTAGTACTCGGGAAACGGCGGAACGGAGCGCAAGATCTGTGCGATGAACTCTTCTTTCTTGCGCGTGGCAAAGAAAAAGTTCGCCGCGCGTTCGTAGCCGAGCGTGGTCTGGGGGCGGTCGCTCATGCCGGCGCCGCACAGCGAGCCCGCGCCGTGCGCAGGCAGAACGGCCACACCGTCGGGCAGCGCCCGGATGCGATGGTGCACGCTTTCAAACAGCTCGCCCGCCAACCGATGCTTGGCGGCCTCGCCCAGAAGGTCGGGTCGGCCGAGCGAGCCGACGAAAACAAAGTCTCCGGAAAGCAGGGCCAGCGGATGGCGTGCCCCCTGGTTCTCGTACACCAGGAACGAAATGTGTTCCGGCGTGTGGCCGGGCGTGTGCATCGCCACCAGGCGCGCGCCGCCAAGCTGTAGCTCCTCTCCATCTTTGAATTCATGGTGCGGAAAGCGGTATTCGAAATCCTCTCCGCTGTCGTGAGCGCTCAGCCAGAGCTCGGCGCCGGTAGCGTGCGCGAGCTGCAGCGCGCCCGAGGCATAGTCGGCGTGGATGTGAGTCTCGAGGATATGCGTGATCTTCAGTTCGCGGGCGGCGGCATAGTCGAGATAAATGTCCACGTCACGCCGAGGATCCACCACCGCTGCCTTGCCGTCATTCGAGATGAGGTAGGAATAATGCGCCAGACCCGGGACTTCAAAACGCTCCAGTCTCATGTTCGGGCTCCTGTTTCGGCCAGGAAATCATACACGCAGTTGCCCGTCTCCTAACCCACCTCCACCAGTCCGTAGCGCCGCTGCCAGTGTGCCTTGAGGTGCTGGAAGACGCGAGAGACTTCTTCCGGGGAAATGTCCTCCGCGCTTCCCGCCACGATCGCGGTAGCTTCCTGACGCGCGGATTCCAGCAAGTCGCGGTCGCGCAGCAGGCTGGCCACGCGGAAGTCGGGCATGCCTGCCTGCCGTGTGCCAAAAAATTCGCCCGGGCCGCGCAACTCCAGGTCGATTTCGGCGATCTCGAAGCCGTCGGCGGTGCGCGTCATGGCGGAGAGGCGGGTTTCGGCATCCTCGGTGATCTTGCCGCCGGTCATGAGGATGCAGTAGGACTTCGCCGCGCCGCGGCCAATGCGCCCGCGCAACTGGTGGAGCTGCGCCAGCCCGAAGCGCTCCGCGTGCTCCACCACCATCACCGTGGCATTGGCCACGTCCACCCCCACTTCGATGACGGTGGTCGCGACCAGTACATCCAGTTCGCCCCGGGCAAACCGGCTCATCACGTCGTCCTTTTCCTCGGCGGGCAGCCGGCCATGCAGCAAGCCGATGCGCAGGCCGGGCAAGATGCGCTTGCGCAATTCGTCGTACATCTGGATGGCGGCCTTGAGCGTAGTGCGTGGCGGAGGCGGCGGGAAAAGTTCGCCGCTTGCGCCGGGCTTCTTTTTCGTTTTCTCTGCAATCGCCGGCTCCGTTTCGGCGCCTTCTTCAATGACGGGATACACGACGTAGGCCTGGTGTCCGGCCGCCACCTGCTTGCGCACGAAGGCGAACACCTCGTCGGAGCGTTCGTCGGAGACGCGCCTGGTGGCCACCGGCGTCCGCCCGGGAGGCATTTCGTCGAGCAGGCTGACGTCGAGGTCTCCGTAGAGTGTGAGAGCGAGCGTGCGCGGAATGGGAGTTGCGGTCATCACCAGCACGTCGGGCTCGGCTTCAGACGGCTTCTTCATCAGGCGGAAGCGCTGCAGCACGCCGAAGCGATGCTGTTCGTCCACCACCACCAGGCCGAGCCGCGCGAAGTCGACTTTTTCCTCGATCAACGCATGCGTGCCGATCACGAGCTGCACGTTGCCGCGGGCAATGTGGCGGCGCGCGTCGCGCTTTGCGGCAGGGTCGAGCGAGCCCGTGAGCAGCAGGATGCGGTAACCCGCTTTTTCCAGGACGCGGCGCGCTGCCAGGTAGTGCTGCGTGGCCAGGATTTCGGTGGGAGCCATGAGCGCGGCCTGATAGCCGTTTTCGATGGCGATGATGGCGGCCTCCAGCGCCACGATGGTCTTGCCCGAGCCCACGTCGCCCTGCAGCAGGCGGCGCATGGGCGAGGGGCGTTCCATATCGGCGGCGATCTCGCCCAGCACGCGCTTCTGCGCCGCAGTGGGGTGGAAGGGCAGAATGCGTTTGATGGCCGCGCGCACTTTGTCATCGAGACGGAAGGCAATGCCCGGTTGGGCGCGCTGCCGCCGGCGCTTCAGCTCCAGGCCGACTTCGAGGAAAAAGAGTTCTTCGAAGATCAGGCGGCGGTGTGCCGCGGTGCGCGCCGCCTGCAGATCCTCAAAGCGGGCCTCGGGCGCGGGCCAGTGGGCGTGCAGAAAAGCTTCGCGCCGGGGCAGCAGGTCGAGCCGTCGGCAGATCGCCGGCGGGACGCCGTCGGGAATTTCTGGCGCAAGGCTCTCCAGAACGCCGTGAATGATGCGGCGAAACCTGCGCGAGGTTATTGCGCCGGATGCGGCCGACTCATAAATGGGAATGATGCGCCCGATCTCCAGAGACTGGGCGGCCGCGTCCGCCGCATCGTCCTCCTCCGGCTCGCCCAGGACTTCGAACTGCGGCTGCATCAGCTGCAGGCCTCCGCGGCGCCGCGTGCTGGCTTCCACTTTGCCGTACAGGGCGACGGTCTGCCCGGGGCGAAACTTGTCCTTGAGGTAGGTGGCGTTGAACCAAAGGCACTTGACGCTGTCGCGACCCTGCGCCGCCGTGATCTCGAAGATGGGCATGCGGCGCGTGCGGAACAGAGCAGCGGTGCGCACTTCGGCGATGATCGTGGCCATTTCTCCCGGGCGGAGTTCCGTGATGGCGCGCGGGTGCAGCCGGTCTTCGTAG
>CAYRII010000057.1:0-11952 GCA_964424245.1 uncultured Terriglobales bacterium
AACGAGCCGCGCCTGCTCCGCTCCGGCAACCCTTGCCTGCGGAAGCCCCGCGCCTCAAGACGGCGGAGCTGGCCGCGGCTTATCAACCTTCGCGCATCGGGGGCGACTATTTCGACTTTGCCGCCGCCGGAGAGTCACGCGCGCTGCTGCTGCTGCTGGACATTGCCGGATACAAGGAAGAGGCCCTGCCCGTGGCCGCGGCGTTGCAGGAGCGCTTTCGCCAGCAGGCGCCGGAACTCTTCCAAGGCGACGGCAGGAACCTGACGGAGGCCGTGGCCGAGCTCTATATTGACCTCAACCGCTCGCTGATGGCTGCGGCCGAAGGGGTGCACTGCGCGCCCGGCTTCCTGGCCTGTTTTGACGAAGAGGTAGGAATGCTGAGCTACATCAACGCCGGGCATCCGCCGGCGCTGCTGAAGGATGGCGGCGCCATCACGCAGCTGGAATCCAACGCGTTGCCGATGGGACTGTTTACGCACGCGGCGCACGAAGCGCAGGTGCAGGTGATGCAGCCGGGCGCGGCGCTGCTGGTGGCCTCTCGAGGCGTGATCGAAAGCGGGCGAAGGTCCGATGAATTCGGCCTGCAGCGGTTGCTGGAGGCGCTCTCCGGACAGCAGCCGGTTAGCGCCCGCGAACTCTGCTCCGGCATCCTGGAAGCCGCGCAGGCCCACGCCCGCGGACGCGATTTGCGCAATGACGCTTCTGTCGTCGCCCTGGTGCGCATGGCCGGACCGCAGTTGCTCTAGCCACACCGCAGTGCTAGCATCGCTTCTTGTTGTTGGTTCGACTCTTTGGATCGCATCCGCGTCCTCCCCTGAGCTACCTGGCGACCCACGTCGTTTCCGGAGGCTGCCCATGAAGCGCAAAATTCTCTGGATTGCGGGAGGCATTGCCGGCCTCCTGCTGCTCCTGGTGATCGCCATCCCCCTGTTCGTGGACGTGGACCGCTTCCGTCCCGCAGTGGAGGCGCAACTCAGCAACACGCTGGGCCGGAAGGTTGCGATGGGCAAGCTGAGCCTTTCGCTGCTGGCCGGTGGTGTCACCGCGGAGAAGCTCGCCATCGCGGATGATCCCGCGTTCAGCCGCACGCCTTTTCTGCAGGCGCAGTCTGTGCATGTGGGGGTGGAGATGCTGCCGCTGATTTTTTCGCGCTCGCTGCGCATTCGCTCGCTGACCCTGGTGGAACCGGAGCTGACGCTGGTGCGCGCGCCCTCGGGCAAGTGGAATTTTTCCACCCTGGCCGCGGGCAAAAAAGAAGCCGCGCCCGCCGCGGACGGCCCGGAGCTTTCCGTAGGCGAGCTGCGCATGGAGAACGGCAAGGTCTCGGTGGGACGCGCGTCGCGCGCGGGAACCCAGGTGCGGACCTACGAAAAAGTAAACCTCGTGGCACGCAACCTCTCGCTGAAGCACGCGATCACGTTTGCGCTCGATGCGGTGACGCCCGGCGGCGGCAGCCTGGAAGCCGAGGGCAAGGCCGGCCCCGTGAACCGCGAAGACGCGGCGCGCACCCCGATTGACGCCGCGGTCAAGGTGAACGGCTTTGACCTCGCGGCCAGCGGCTTCCTCGACCCGGGCTCCGGTCTTGCGGGCCTGCTGAACTTTGAAGGCAAGGTGCATTCCGACGGCGAGATGGCGCACGCCTCGGGCACCCTCACCGCGGAGAAGCTGCGCGTGGTGCGTAGCGGCAGGCCGGCCACGCAGGCGGTGAGGGTGGAGTTCGCCTCCGAGTACGATCCCGTGGCGCAGAAGGGCTCCCTGACCAAGGGAGACATCCGCACCGGGAACAGCACTGCGCGCCTCAGCGGTCCCTTTGACGCGCGCGGCGAAACTCCCGTGGTGCACCTCAAGCTGAACGGCGACAAGATGGCGGTGGGCGATGTCTCCGGCCTGCTTCCCGCCGTGGGCGTCACGCTGCCTCCGGGCTCCTCGCTGCAGGGCGGCGTGGTGACCGTGAACCTCTCGCTCGACGGGCCGGTAGACCGCCTGGTGACCACGGGCGGCGTCAATGTTTCCAACACCAGGCTGGCGGGCTTCAACCTGGGATCGAGGATGTCCGCGCTTTCCGCGTTCACAGGCGTCAAGACGGGATCGGAAACGCAGATTGAGATGCTCACCTCGAGGCTGCGCGTGGCGCCGGAAGGCATCCGTGCCGACGACCTGAAGATCGTCGTGCCCAGCATGGGTACGGTGACCGGCCAGGGCACTATCGGGGCCAACAACGCACTGAACTTCCGCATGAAGGCGCAACTGGCCGGCGGCGGGGGCGCGCTGGGAGGGCTCTCCACGTTGAGCACGTTCGGCCAATCCAAGGGCGCCATCCCGTTTCTGATCCAGGGGACGACGTCCAATCCAATCTTTGTTCCGGACGTGGCGGGCGCCATGACGCAGACGGTGACCGCGCCGGCGGGAGGCCTGGAAGCGCTGGGCGGGCTGTTCGGCAAGAAAAAGAAAGAGTAAGCGAGCTTCTTGCCGCCCCGGGAAGCGGGCTCCAAGCCTGTGAAATTTGTTTCCGGAGATGTATACTTGATGCGGGAGCAGTTCGCGCTCCCGCAAACCATCCAGGAAGCTGTGGAATGAGAGTTGCAATGCGCTTCGTGCTGCCCTTGGTCCTGCTGGCAGCCTCCCCTCTCGCGGCCGACTCCGTCATCGAAGAGATCGTGGCCCGCATCAACAACGAGATCATCAGCCGCTCCGACTTCCGGCGCAGCAGCGAGCAACTGCGCGCCGAGATCACGCAGCAGAATCCCGCCGAGGGAGCGCAGCAATTTGCCGAGCGCGAACCGGACATCCTGCGCGACCTGATCGACCAGTCGCTGCTGGTGCAGCGCGGCAAGGACCTGGGTATGTCGGCCGACACCGAGGTCATCAAGCGGCTGGACGAAATCCGCAAGCAGCTCAATTTGGAGACCATGGAAGACCTGGAAAAGGCCGCGGCCGCGCAAGGCGTCTCCTACGAGGACTTCAAGCAGAACATCCGCAGCAACATCATCACGCAGCAAGTGATCAGCCGCGAGGTGGGTTCCCGCATTCAGATTACGCAGGACGAGGTGCGGAAGTACTACGAGGAGCATCAGGCGCAGATGACGCGGCCGGAGCAGGTACGGCTGAGCGAGATCCTGGTCTCCACGCAGAGTGGGGACGAGAGTGCAACGCCCTCCGCGGAGGCCCTGGCCGCCGCCCAGAGCAAGGCGGCGCAACTTCTGGAGCAGATCCGCAAGGGCGCTGCATTCGAGGATGTGGCCAAGGCTTCTTCCGACGGTCCCACGGCGGCGCAGGGGGGCGATCTGGGCTACTTCGAACACGGCAAGCTGGCGGCGGAACTGGAAAAGCTGACCTTCGCCATGCAGCCGGGCGAGCTCTCCGACGTGATCCGCACGCGCCAGGGATACATCATCCTCAAAGTCACGGAGCACGTCGTTCCCGGCGTGCCGCCGCTGAAGAGCGTGGAAGGGCGGATTTTCGAGGCTTTGTACTACATCAAGCTGCAACCCTCGATGCGCACGTACCTGACCAAGCTGCGCGAAGAAGCGTACATCGACGTCAAGGAGGGCTACGTGGATACGGGCGCCAGCCCCAACCAGACCAAACCCATCCTGACTTCGTCGGTGGTCGAGGAAGAAAAGAAGAAGAAGAAAAAGAAGTTCCTGATCTTTTAGCTCCGCGGGCGCGGGGGCGCCGCGGAAGCCGGCCACGGTCACCAGACCACCCATGAAAGACTTCTTTGTACGCGACGCCGCCGAACGCGAGAACCAGGTGATCACGTCGTCGTTCGTGGTAGCGGCCAAGCAGGTGAAGCCGCGCAAGAGCGGCGAACCCTATCTGGCGCTGTCGCTGGCCGACCGCACGGGCCGCCTGGAAGCCAAAATGTGGGACAACGTGCCCGAGGCCATGGGCACCTTCGAACAGGACGACTTTCTCAAGGTCAAAGGCCTCATCAACCGCTACAACAATCGCTTCCAGATCACCATTCACAAGCTGCGCCGCATGGAGGAGTCGGAGGTGGATTACGCCGACTACCTGCCCAAGACGGAAAAGGACGTAGACGAGTTGTGGCGCACCCTGGGCGAGTTCGTCGCCGGCATGGAGAACCCTCACCTGAAGGCGCTGCTCCAGGCCTTCATGGACGATCCCGAGGTGGCCGCGGGCTACCGCATCGCGCCCGCCGCCAAGACGCTGCACCACGCCTACCTGGGCGGGCTGCTCGATCACGTGGTGTCGCTCCTCCGGCTGTGCGACCTGGTGGCGCGCAACTACGCCACCATCGACCGCGACCTGCTCCTGGCGGGAGCGTTCCTGCACGATATCGGCAAGATTTACGAGCTCAGCTACGCGCGCTCCTTCGCCTATACCACGCGCGGGCAGTTGCTGGGCCACATGATTCTTGAGCTGGAAATGCTGGGCGAGAAAATCGCCCTCGTCCCCGGATTCCCGGCGCGGCTGAAGACGCTGCTCGAGCACCTCATCATCAGCCATCACGGGCAGTATGAATTCGGCTCTCCCAAGCTGCCCATGTTTCCCGAAGCGCTCATGCTGCACTACCTGGACGATCTCGATTCCAAGATGGAAAGCATGCGCGCCCATCTGGAGCGCGAGTCGGACGTGGACGCCGAGTGGACCGGGTACAACACTTCCCTGAACCGCTACCTGCTGAAGAAAGACCGGTTTCTCGCCGGCAGCGACGAGGAGCCGCATCCCGAAGAGCAAGCACAGCCGACGCACACGGAAGAGACGGAATGACCGCTGCCCGCCAGTCGCGCCTGCCACAACTCGAACTGGAGTGCATGAAGGTGCTGTGGCTGAATCCGGAGGCCACCGTGGCCCAGGTGCGCCAGGCGCTGGAGCGGCCTCTGGCCTACACCACGGTGATGACCGTGCTCGACCGCATGGCCGCCAAGGGTGTGGTAGCGCGGCGCAAGAAGGGGCGGGCCTACCTCTACGTCGCGCTGCTCGACCGCGAAGCCGCGCGCGGAGAGGCCGTGGAACGCCTGCTGGCCAACCTGTTTGAAAATGATCGCGGCGCGCTCGTCGAGTACCTCACGCGACGACGGCCGGCGGCGCGGGCGGAGGCCGCACGCAAGCCAAGAGTACGCGCTTCCAGAGAAGCTCAGACCGCGTTCGCGCCCTCGCACATTGACGACTCGCTGCTCTGAGGTTGTCCGCGCGCAGCGCACCGCGGGCCATGTCCGTTCGTTCGTTGCGCCGAGGCGCGGTATGCAGTACAAAAGAACCTGAACCATCAGGAGGTGCTCATGCGAATTCGTAATTCTGCCTGGATTCTGGCCATGCTTGCCATGCTGACGCTGGCAGGGTGCAGCAGCAAGCCGGCTACGGAAGAAGCAGCCCAACCCGAAGCGTCAAGCAGCGAAGCGGCGAGCTCCGGCGGAGCCGCCGGAGGTGCAGCCGCCAGGCCTGCCGCCAAGGCGACTCCCGCAGCCCCCAAGCCGGCGGCTCCGGTCACGCTGGCTGCGGGTACGGTGTTGACGGTGCGCACGGTTGAAACCATCAGCGCCAAGACCAGCAACCCGGGCGACACGTTTACCGGCTCTTTGGTTGAGCCCGTTACCGTGGACGGCCAGGTGGTGATTCCCGCCGGCGCCAGCGTGGTCGGCACAGTGGTGACCTCGAAGGACCCCGGCCGCTTCAAAGGCGAAGGCGTGCTGGAGGTCACCCTGACTTCGATCACGGCCAAGGCTTCCAGCTATGACATCGAAACCAACTCGGTTACGCGCTCCGTCAAGGGCAAAGGCAAGCGCACCGCGGCCATGGTCGGTGGCGGCGCGGGAGCGGGAGCGCTGATTGGCGGCCTGGCTGGAGGCGGCAAGGGCGCCGCCATCGGCGCCGCCGCGGGAGCTGGAGCCGGCACCGCCGGAGCCGGGCTCACGGGCAACAAGGATGTAGTCATTTCCGCCGAGTCGGCGCTCAGCTTCAAGCTGCTCACGCCGGTGGAGATCAAGCCGTAGGATTGCGGACTCACAACTCTCGGCTCCGCCCGCCGCAGCCCGGCGGCGGAGCCTGAGTTTTCTTATGCTCGACTTCGCGGGCTTCCAGCTCCTGACGTTCGATTGTTACGGCACGCTCATTGACTGGGAACAGGGCATCCTGGGCGCGCTGCGTCCGCTCCTGGCCGCGAAGGGCAAACTGCTTCGCGACGAGGAGATCCTCGAAACCTACGCCCAACTCGAGGCCCAAGCGGAGCGCGGCGAATACCGGCCTTACCGCGAGATTCTGCAGTCGGTGGTGCTCGGGCTGGGGTTGCGATGGGGATTCAAGGTTTCACCCGCTGAAGCCGAGTCGCTGCCCAATTCGCTGGCCGAATGGCCGCCGTTTCCTGACACCGTGGGGGCCCTGCGCAGGCTGAAGTCGCGCTACCAGTTGGCCATTCTATCTAACACCGATGACGACCTGTTCGCCCTGACGGCCAAACGCCTCGAAGTTCCCTTTGACCACGTCATCACGGCGCAGCAGGCGCGCAGCTACAAGCCTTCACCCAACAATTTTCAGACCATGCTGGCGCGCGTGAACCTGCCGCGGGAAAAGATCCTGCATGTGGCGCAAAGCCTCTTCCATGACGTCGCGCCTGCGCGGAGCCTGGGACTCACCACGGTGTGGGTGAACCGCCGCGCGCTCAAGCCGGGCCCGGGCGCCACGCCGCCGGCGGACGCACGCCCCGACTTCGAAGTGCCTGACCTCGGCTCCCTGGCGGAAGCAGTGGAGCGCCACTTCCTATCCTTGCCCTCCGCCGGAAAGCACTAGCGCCTGCTGCACTCCGCTTCGCCACGGCCTTTCGAGCCAGATGAAGTTGCACTCCGCTGATACGAGCTCAACGCGGATGGCGGCGGCGCGCGCATCGGATAGAATTGCGGGGCCGCCATGCTGCGCTTTTCCACCGCCGGAGAGTCCCACGGAGAGTCGCTGGTCGCCGTGTTGTCGGGCATCCCGGCGGGCCTTGAGGTCGACCAGGCGTTTCTCGACCGCGAACTCTGGCGCCGCCAGCAGGGCTACGGCCGCGGCGGACGCATGAAGCTGGAACGCGACCACGCGCACATACTCTCCGGCGTGCGGCACGGCAAGACCATCGGTTCGCCCATCGCCATGCAGCTAGAAAACAAGGACTGGAAGAACTGGCAGGAAGCGCTGCCGGTCGCAGCGGGCGATCCCGAAAAGCACCGGCCGCTGCAGGCGCCGCGCCCGGGCCACGCCGATCTCGCCGGCGCGCTCAAGTACAACTTTCCCGATGCGCGCTATGTGCTGGAGCGGGCCTCGGCGCGCGAATCGGCGGCGCGCGTAGCCGCCGGGGCTTTGTGCAAGATTTTCCTGCGCCAACTGGGCATCGAGATCGCGAGTCATGTGCTTGCCGTGGGCGGCGCCACCGTGGCCAACGCCGAGATCGCCTGGGACGCCATCCAGGCGCTGGCCGCGCGCGAGCAGGTGGTGCTCAACTGCGCCGACCCGGAAGCCGAAGCGCGCATGAAGGCCGAGGTGGACGAGGCTCTCAGCACCGGCGACACCGTGGGTGGAGTCTTCGAAGTCGTGGCCCACGGCGTGGTGCCGGGGTTGGGCTCCTACGCCAACTGGGACGAACGCTTGGACGGGCAACTGGCGGCGGCCGTGATGTCACTGCCCGCGGTAAAGGCGGTGGAACTCGGCGCCGGCGTCAGCGCCGCTGCTTCGCCGGGCTCGGCGGTGCACGACGAGATCGGTTATGCCGGACGGGCAGGCGAAACTATTACCCACTTCACGCGCGCCAGCAACCGCGCCGGCGGCCTCGAAGGCGGGGTCTCCAACGGCGAGGACATCCTGCTGCGCGGCTACCTCAAGCCCATCTCTACGCTGCGCAAGCCGCTGGCCTCGGTGGATTTTGCGACGCGGAAACCGGTGCAGGCCTCCTATGAGCGCTCCGACGTGTGCGTGGTGCCGGCCGCCGGCGTGGGCGCCGAGGCCATGGTGGCGCTGGTGCTGGCCCGCTGCGCGTTGGAGAAATTCGGCGGGGATTCTATGATGGAGACCGTGCGCAACTTCCAATCCTACTGCCAGCAACTCCGCCAATACTGAATGATCTATCCCATCGTGAAATATGGCGATTCGGTCCTGGAGAAGCCAGCCGCGCCGGTCACGAAGTTTGACGACAAGCTGCGCCGTCTGGTGGAGGACATGTTCGAGTCCATGTACGCGGCCCACGGCGTGGGGCTGGCCGCGCCGCAAATCGGCATTGCCCAGCGCATCGCCGTCATCGATGTCACCTTCCAGGAAGACCCCGGCGCCAAGGTAGTGCTGGTAAACCCGGAGATCCTGCACAAGGAAGGCAAGCAGACGCACAGCGAAGGCTGCCTCAGCCTGCCCGAGTTTCGCGCCGAAGTCGCGCGCGCCAATCGCGTCACCGTGCGCGCCCAGGACGTGCACGGCAAGACGTTTGAAAGAACCGCCGAGGAATTGCTGGCGCGCGCTTTTCTGCACGAGACCGATCACCTCAACGGGCGCCTTTTCCTCAGCCACATCAGCGCCCTCAAGCGCGACCTCATCAAACGCAAGATCCGCAAGCTGGTGAAGGCGGGCGAGTGGTAGCCTGCCTCTAACGCCCCGGCCGCGGACGAACAGTGTTCCCCGCTCCGCTGGCACCCGTATAATCCGCGTTACTGCGCGAGTCTCCGCGGCCTGATCCCATGGACCTGGTTTTTTGCGGCACCCCGCAATTCGCCGTGCCCACGCTCGACCGCCTGGTCGAAAGCGGCCACCGCGTCCGTCTGGTCCTGACCCAGCCGGACCGGCCGCGCGGCCGCGGCCTCGAGCTTGCGCCTTCACCTGTCAAGCACCGTGCTCTCGCGCTGGAGCTGCCTATCGCGCAACCGGAACAAATCAAGAACAACGACGCGCTGCGCGAACAACTGGCCGCGCTGGCGCCGGCAGCCATCATCGTGGTGGGTTACGGGCGCATCATTCCCCAGTGGATGCTGAACTTGCCGCCCCACGGCAACCTCAACCTGCACGCTTCGCTTTTGCCCAAGTATCGCGGGGCCGCGCCCGTGCAGTGGGCCATCGCGCGCGGCGAAACCACGACCGGCGTCACCACCATGCGCCTGGACGAAGGACTGGATACCGGCGGCATCCTGCTGCAAGAAGAAGTTGCCGTTCAGCCGGAGGACACGGCCGCGACCCTGGCGCCGCAACTGGCCACCATCGGCGCGGAGTTGATGGTGGAAACCCTGCGCGCACTCGAAGCCGGAACGCTCACGCCGCGTCCGCAGGACCACTCGCTCGCCACTCTTGCGCCCATCTTGAAGAAGGAAGACGGCCGCATCGACTTCACGTGGCCGGCCGGCGATATCTGCAACCGCCTGCGCGGTTTCCAGCCCTGGCCGGGAGTGTTCACGTCCTTTCACGGAAAAACTCTCTTCTTGCGCGCGGCGCGTCCGGCTGCGGCGGAAGGCGCGCCGCTCGCGCCCGGCGAAGTCGCCGTTCGCGGCGAGCAGCTGCTGGCAGGCTGCGGTGAAGGCACCGTGCTGGAATTTCTCGAGCTCCAGCCTGAAAACCGCAAACGCCTCTCCGCGCGCGATTTCCGCCACGGCTACCGCATCATGGGCGGCGAGCGCCTGGGCGACAGGGCCGATTGATGGCCGTCTCGCTGGCGCGCGCTGCCGCTCTGGACGCGCTCGCGCGCGTGGAACGGCGCGGAGAACACGCCGACGACGTTCTCCACTCCCGGCTGTTGCAGCCGCTCTCCACGCAGGATCGCGCGCTGGCCACCGAACTGGTGATGGGCGTGTTGCGCTGGCGTCGGCGCCTGGATCAGGCGCTGTCCGCAGCCTCCACGCAGCCTTTGGAAAAGCTCGACCTTGAAGTGCTCCTGGCGCTGCGCCTCGCGGCTTACCAGCTTGGATTCCTGGAGCGCGTGCCGGCGCGCGCGGCCGTGCACCAAAGCGTGGAACTGGTGAAGCGCGCGCGCAAGCGCTCCGCTGCGCCCTTCGTCAATGCCGTGCTGCGCCGCGTGGCCCGCGCCGCGGCGGACCTGCGCCCCGGGAAATCCGCGAAAAAGGATTCGACATTCCTGGCCGCCAACTGGTCGCATCCCGAGTGGCTGGTGGAGCGCTGGGTACGCGCCTTCGGCCAGGACGCCGCCGCCCGCCTCTGCGAATCCCATCAGCGCGTTCCCCAGGCTGCGCTGCGCCTGGATGATCCCGCAATCGAATCGGAACTCGCCGCGGAAGGCGTCACTCTTGCGCCAGGCGCGTTGCTGGCCGGCGCGCGCCGCGTTGCCGCCGGCGACATCACCGCCACGCGCGCCTTCCGCGAGGGGCGCGTTCACCTGCAGGACGAGGCCTCGCAACTGGTGGCGGAGCTCGTGGGCGCGGGACAGCGCATCCTGGACTGCTGCGCCGCCCCCGGAGGCAAGACCGCGGCCATGGCCGCGCGTAACCCCGGGGCGTTCGTGGTGGCCTCGGACGCCTCCCTGGCCCGTATGCGCACGCTGCAGCGCCGCGTGCGCCTGCCCAACGTCAGGTTGATGGTCGCCGACTCCCTTGCGCTTCCCTTCGCCGCCGAATTCGACCGCGTGCTTGCCGACGTGCCCTGCTCGGGGACCGGTACGCTGGCGCGCAACCCGGAAATCAAGTGGCGCCTGCGTGTGCAAGACCTCGCCGCATTCCATCGCCGGCAGGTGGTCATCCTGCGCGCCGCGCTGCAGCACGTTGCCGCCGGCGGGCGGCTTGTCTATTCCACTTGCTCCCTCGAAAGGGAGGAGAACGAAGCCGTAATCGAAGAAGCGCTTTCCACGCTTCCAGAATTCACCCTGCTCGATTGCGCGGCCGAGCTCCGCCGTCTGCGCGAACAGGGAGTTCTCACGTGGGAGGACTGCGCCTCGCTCACCCGCGGTCCCTTCTTGCGCACGCTTCCCGGCACGCATCCTTGCGACGGATTCTTCGCCGCGCTACTCCAGCGGAGCTAACGGCGAGGGCTGCGCCTGGCGGGTGATTTCAAAGTTCACCTGCGCCCCCGGCAGCACCTTGGAGCCCGGTGCGGGCGACTGCCGCCGAACCACCGTGGGGGTGGAAATGGAGATTGCTTCCGTGTTCTCCGGGTCGCTGGAGACGGGCAGCGTGGCCGCGCTCGTCACCTTGCCCAGCTTCAGCCCCGCCGCCTCCAGTTCGGCCGCGGCGTCGGCCAGGGGGCGCCCGATGAAGTCCGGCATGATGAAGCCCTGCTCCGAGGCGGGGGCATTCACCAGCAGGTGAATGCGCGGCTCCGCCACTTCGGTGGCTTGCGGCGAAGGACTCTGTCCCACCACCTGGTCGCCGGGCAAATCGGGAATGTGCACCACCGAGGTGGAACCCAGTTCCAGCCCGCGGCGGCGGATGTTGATTTCCGCGGCGCGCGGGCTCTGCCCCAGGACGCTGGGAACGATGGCGCGCTGCGCTCCCAGGCTCACGGCCACGCGCACCCGCCAGCCCCGCCGCACGCGCGTCCCCGGCTGCGGCAGTTGCGACACGATGCGGCCCGGCGGCTGATCCGCGTTGAAAAAGCGGCTCTCCACTTCGAGCAGCAAGCCCAGAGGCTCCAGCGCCTGCCGCGCCTGCGCAGGCTCCAGGCCGGCCAGCTTCGGCACTTCCGCTTCGCGGCCGTGAATGGCCAGGCGCATGGCAGTCAGCGCCGACACCATGGCCACCACCACGAGCACCAGTCCCAGCAGCATCCAGCGCAAGAGGCGCTTCATGGTTTCCCCGTGCCGGAATTGTACAGCGGGGCGGGACAAGCGCTTGCCTTCGTGAGAAGATGTGGGGCGGCAAAAACGCCATGGCCGGCCATTCTTCTGCCGGGCAAGGAGCGCACCCATGACACGCGACGAAATCCTCCGCAAGCAGAAGGAGTTCATCTTTCCGTCGGTTTCTACCTACTACTCGGAGGCTCTGCCCATCGAGCGCGGCCAGATGCAGCACGTCTGGGACGTCGAGGGCCGCCAGT
>CAYRII010000058.1:0-11914 GCA_964424245.1 uncultured Terriglobales bacterium
TGTTCGGGATTTCGCGCGATACGCTGTATCTCAAACTGCGCTACTTCCGCGCGAGCGCCTAACCGCAGCATTTCTGCATCGCCGCCGTTGCCCTCCATCGTCCGAATTTCGGACAACGACCGATATTCGGACAGCTCGCACTCCCGCCCAACCTGAAACTTCGTTCCATTCTTCACGGCCTTGATTGCCGCAACCGACTGACATCCCTACCCCTACGCCCCTTGCAGTGCTCTCCCGTTGAGGACTTTCCTCCTTCCCGCAGTGGCTGTCCAGGTGCCTAGCAAATTGAGAGGCCCGAGGGGGCAGTTATGAGCCAAAGGGCATTTTCTTTGACCGCCGCAGTGCTCTTCCTGTTGATCGCTTTGGGCCACGCCATCCGGCTCACTCTGGGGGTCGAGTGGATGGTGGCAGGCCGAACGATACCGATGTGGCCGAGCTGGGTAGCCATCTTTACTGCGGCATTTCTCGCCTTTGAGGGCTTTCGGCTTTCGGGGAAGTCCGGCTGAGGCAGGAGAACAAGCACCTCGCTCCGCTGGCACGTTCCGTGTGGGAAGGAGAATGGAATGAAGGGAGCTGCTCAGGTAATCAGGTCACGCGGTGCTCGCAAGCCGGGATTGACGATTCTCGCGAGTCGCTGGGCGATGAGTTATCTGGGAGTCGGATCCGCCCTCCTTGCTGGCCTGCTTCTAACTCCGCTGACCATTCCGGCCGGCGCGGAACGGCGACCGGCGACAAAGACAGGGCCAGGTGCAATTGATCCCGGCTATGTCGGAACCGAGGTCTGCCGGACGTGCCACGAGGATCGGTATCAGCAATTCGCCAGAACGGCAATGGGCAGAATTTTGCTCAAGGCGCCGCGCACGGAGCTCGAGACTCGGGGTTGCGAAGCGTGTCACGGCCCCGGCGAGACGCATGTGGCCAACGGCGGCAGCCTTACGGACATCGTGCGCTTCGGCAAAAACTCGCATGTGTCGCCCGACGCCCAGAATTCCGAGTGCCTGCAATGCCACGAACGCGGAAAGCAACTGTTTTGGAGGGGCAGCCCGCACGAATCGCGCGGACTCACCTGCGTGACCTGCCACTCGGTGATGGGCGCCTCGGCCGCGCGCAGCCGGTTTATCGAGCCGCTCACAGACAACCGCCTGTTTGCCCGGGCGACGCAAGCGGAAGTTTGCTTCCAGTGCCACCAAATGCGCCGCGCGCAACTGATGCGCTCCTCCCATATGCCCTTCCGCGAAGGCAAAGTGACCTGCGCGAGCTGCCACAATCCGCACGGCAGTCCGAATCCGAAGCAGCTCATCGAGAGCTCGGTGAATGAGAATTGCTACAAGTGCCACTCCGAGCGCCGCGGTCCTTTCCTCTGGGAGCATCCCCCGGTGATGGAAAATTGCGCGAACTGCCACGAACCCCATGGTTCGAGCCGCCCGCAACTGTTGAAGGCGAGAACGCCGCTGCTCTGCCAGAACTGCCACATCGAGGCCCGGCACCCGACCACTCCGCAGGCGGCCACTTCTCGTTTTGCGTTTAACCGCTCCTGTACGAATTGCCATTCACAGATCCACGGATCCAATCATCCCTCCGGCTCACGGTTCCACCGGTGAAGCTGCCGGGCGGCGTGTCAGAGAGCGACGCCCATTCCGAGGAGGCACGATGCAAGAGATGCAACAACAGAAGCGGAACAGGTTGGCGCTGCGCCGTGCGGCCCTGCTAGCGGGGATCAGCCTGCTCGTAACGGCAAGCGCCTTCCCGCAGGACGAGGCCCGGCGCGGGAGCATCGAATTGGGCGTGCGCGTGCTGGCCGGGGATCGCGATTCCTCCAAATTCGAAGAATACCGGCATATCCCGAAAGGGTTTTACATCCAGAATTTCCGCCTCCATCTGGATGAGCTGTTTGGCAAATCGTATTTCTTCAGCTTTCAAACGCGCGAGACGCTGGAGCGGGATCAAGGTTATCTTCTGCGCGCAGGCCGCAGCGGCAAATTCCGGTTTGATTTGCGCTGGGACCAAACTCCGCATCTGTTCACCAACTCTGCGCGAATCCCTTTTTCGGAACCGCAGCCCGGTGTCTTCACCCTCCCGGCGACCGTGCGGACTGCGCTTCAGGCGCGCCCGGAAGATTTCGCCGCCTTGGTGGCGGACTCGCCAGCCCTGGGGATCCCGCTGCGACGGTTCAAGGGGGGCGGAGCATTTTTGTATACGCCGACGACAGATTGGAGCTTCCGGGTGGAATACTCGCGGGAGAAGCTGACAGGGCTGAGGCCATTCGGCACGACGACCAACGGTTTCACAAACACGGTTGAGCTTCCAGAACGCCTCGACTACCGCACCAACGAAGTGAAAGCAGAAACAGAGTATTTCAACCGCACCTGGGCCATTCAAGTCGGTTACGCCGGTTCCATCTTCGAGAACCGTGTTGGCGAACTTGTGTGGGACAACCCGTTTCGCGTGACAGATGCCTCGGGCAACGCCGCCCGCGGCCGCCTGGACTTCTATCCAGACAACACCGCCCAGAGTTTCACCATCGCCGGGGCTGTCAATTTGGGAAAGTCCACGCGCCTGATGGCCAGCATCGTGCCCGGCTGGATGCGGCAGAACGACACATTCCTTCCGTTCACCATCAATTCCACCATCTCAGGCGTGCCGGACCTGCCCGCCACCAGCCTGGATGGCCGCAAGCAGACGCTGGCCATGAATTACACCCTGACCAACCAGTCCTTCGAGGCGCTGACGCTGACGGCGCGCTATCGCTCGCAGGACTACAACAACGACACGCCCAGCCTCATCTTTCCCGCCTACGAGCGCACGGACCAGAGCCTAAGTGCGGTGCCTCGCCGCAACCTGCCCTATGGCTTCCATCGGCAAAGTCTCGGCTTTGACGGCTCCTGGGAATTTTGGAAGGGACACTTCTTCAAGCTCGACTACGAATGGGAACGATTTGACCGCGAGCATCGTGATGTAGAGAGGGCCACCGAACACACCATCGGCGCCGCGCTGGATTTGAATCCTCGCCGCTGGATGCTCTTCCGGCTTTCCTACCGGCACGCCGATCGAGAGCCCGGACATTACGAGGCCAATGAGGATTCGCTGATTGCGGGAATCAGCGCCACAGCTCTGGGACAGCTTCACGAACTGCGCAAGTTCGACGAGGCCGCCCGAACGCGCGAACGGGCACAGAGCCTCCTCCAGCTCAGCTTCACAGACGCGCTGAGCTTCTCTGCGTCGTTCGGCACGACCCAGGACGACTACAAGGAATCCGCCTACGGCCTGCTCAAGGACTGGAACTACGATCTGTCCTTCGACCTGACCTACGCTCCGCTGCCGGAACTCTCTCTGTTTGGCGAATACACAAAAGAAAAATTCCGCCGCAGCCAGCGCTCCCGCCAGCGCGTCCCCGCGTCCGCCACGGCGGCGGCCAACGACAGCACCAACAACGACTGGGAAGGTCACTCGCGCGAGCGCGTGGACACTTGGGGTGCCGGCATCAATGCGTCGCTCTTCAAAAACCGTCTGACCGCCGATGTCTTCTACAGCCTGTCGGCTGCCAGGGAATCCAGCTTGACGCGCGCGCTGGGCTCGGCCAGCCTTGCGGGCTTCCTCGTCACCGCGGCCCAGCCCTATCCGGATACGAACAATCGCTACCATCAGGTGGTGAGCTCCATCCGGCTGCGGCTGGCGGACAATCTCTGGCACAAGCTGGAGTACCGGTTCGAGAGATACGACCGCAGAGACTTCCAGATAGACCGGATCGCGCCCTATATGCTTTTTCTCGACTCGGGCACGCGCACCTCGGTGTTCCTGGGCGCCGACGTTCCCGGCTACCGGGCCCACGCCCTTTCCTTCGGGCTCGAGTACCGGTTCTGAGTCACGGACAGTCGATTCCGCAGTACGCGAAAGACACGATGCCGGATGGAGGAGACGGGTGAGGATACAGAAGAAGGTTGCGACGTTTTGTGCTCTATGCCTCGGTCTGCTCGGCACGATTCCAGTTCTGGCAGACGGCAGCTATGTAGGCAGCTCGAAGTGCCGCGCCTGCCATTTGCAGCAGTTCAAGTCCTGGCAGCAAACGAAAATGGCGCAAGCCTACGAGCAGCTCAAACCGGGCAAGTCGGCGGATGCCAAGAAGAAAGCCAGGCTGGATCCGGCCAAGGACTATTCGCGCGAAGCGGAATGTCTTGCCTGCCACACCACGGGCTACGGCCGCGCCGGCGGCTTCCGGGACATCCAGTCCACGCCCGATCTGGCCGGGGTGGGCTGCGAGGCTTGTCACGGGCCGGGCTCGGAATATCTCAAGCCGAATCGGATGACCCTGCAAAACAAGGAGTACAAGCGCGCCGAGTTGCTGGCCGTGGGGCTGGTCATTCCGCAGAAGGATACTTGCCAGGGCTGCCACAACCAGAAGAGCCCGTTCGTGCAGCCGGGAAAAGAATTCGTGTTCGAGAAAATGAAACAGCAAGGGACGCACGAGCACAGTCCTCTGAAATATCCGCATTAGCGATTCGTATGGTGAGGGAGCGATGACGTCGGCCCAGCGCAACCAACTGTGGTTCTGGATCGTGGCCGCCGCACTGGCTGTCTTCATCCTTCTTCTTGTGGCCCGCTGGCGCGAGCGCGCGCTCGAAGACGCGCAATTCGCTTCCTACCTGACTGGCGATGCAACGCGCGGCGCCTGGCTCTACGAAACGAAAGGCTGCGCCGGGTGTCATCCGCTCGACGGCGCCCCGCCCGCAAACACACCCGATCTGCGGCTGGTACCCGAGGAGCACGCCAGCTTCAACGCGCTGGTCAGTGCGATGTGGAACCATGCCCCGGCGATGTGGCGGCGCATCCAGCAGACCCACACGAATTATCCCTACCTGGCCGACGAAGAGGTCGCTGACCTGTTCGCATTTCTTTACGTCGTCCGCTACGTGTACGAACCCGGCTCGGCCGAGCGCGGGCGGTTGCTTTTCGCAAACAAGGGTTGTGCGGAGTGCCATGCCGTGGACAGCCGGGGGCAGGCGGAAGGATGCGGAAACAAGTTTAGCAAATGTGAGGGCCCGGACCTGACCCGCGCGGAAAACGGCGATGTCCCCATCCTGTGGATCCAGCGGATGTGGAACCACGCGCTTTCCATGCGGGAGCGTATGGAGCGCCGGGAGCTGCCCTGGCCCCGCTTCGACGAGTCGGAGATGAGCGATCTGCTCTCCTACGTGCGCAGCATCAACACGGGCCCTCGCAGTCCGGGCGATCTGTTTCCCGCAGACGCGCGTCGCGGGAGACGGCTGTTTCGCGCAAAAGGATGCGCGGAATGTCACGCGGTAAAAGGGGAAGGCGCCAGCATCGGTCCCGACCTGGCTCAGCTTCCGCGAATGCCGAGGACACTCGGGCAGATGGCCGGTGCGATGTGGAACCACTGGCCGCAGATGGCCGACTGGCTGCAACAACGCAAAGTGGAGGTGCCGCACTTCGAAGGCCGCGAGATGGCGGATTTGATCGCCTATCTCTATGCGCTCCGGTATTTCGACGAGCCCGGTGTAGCAGAGGCGGGCCGCCGTGTGTACGCCGGTAAGGGTTGCAACAATTGTCACGGTCCCGACGGGCGCGGAGGACGGGGCGGTCCCGACTTGCGCGGGCGGAGGGGCACCTACTCCGCCGTTTCGCTGGCCGGTGCGATGTGGCGGCACGGCCCGCAGATGTATGCCGAGATGGAGCGCCGGAAAGTTGCCTGGCCGCGCTTCGAGAAGCGCGAGATGAACGATCTGGTGGTGTACCTCAACTCCTGGTAGAGGACTGATGCCGGATTCCCTGGCTCCGAGATTGTCCAATGGCTGGAAACTCTTCTGGTTTTTCTTCTTGTTTGCATTCCTGGCGGGGACACTGCTCTCTTCCCTGTGGTCGCGTCCGAACGCTTCCGTGCAAATTTCTTTCAACCACCTGAAACATCGCGATGCCGGCGTCACTTGCAAGGACTGCCACCTGGAATCGCGGCAAGTTTCAAATACCACCCTGCCGGACCTCGCCTTCTGTCTGATGTGCCATGAAAGCGCCATCACGGAAAGCCCGGAGGAAGAGAAGATCCGCCAGGCAGCGGCCGAGGGGAAGCAAGTGGTCTGGCAGCGCCTGACACGCCTCCCGGCTCATGTGTACTTCTCCCACCGCCGCCACGTCACGCTGGGCCAGCTTGACTGCGCCGCTTGCCATGGAGAATTAGGCAGCAGCACGGCAGTGAAGCCGCACCTCATCCGGCGGCCGACGATGGATAACTGTATGGCTTGTCACGAACAGCAAAAAATTCGAAACGATTGTAACGATTGTCACCGATGATATCCGCTCGCCGACTTTCGCGCTCCTTCTGGTGGGCCGCCAGTCTCACGCTTCTCTTGCTGTCGGGGTTTGCGGTCCGCAGCTCTGCCTATTTCGTTCCCGGGGACCCGAAGAAAGGAATGAAACTCTTCTTCGAAAAAGGCTGCGCATCGTGCCACTCCGTGCTGGGCGAAGGCGGGAAGCGCGCGCCGGATCTGGCCCGGTTTCCCAGCGGACACCTGAACGTGGCTCAGCTTGTCGCCGCAATGTGGAATCACGCCCCGGAGATGTGGGAGAAGATGGAGTTGGAAGGCCACGCTCCGCCGCACTTCACCCCCGAAGAAATGACCGATCTTTTCTCCTTCCTGTACTCCGTGCGCTCGTTTGACGAGCCGGGGTCGGCCGAGCGAGGCCGCCGCGTGATGCAGGAGAAGCGTTGTGCGACCTGCCACTCGGTGGAGGCGCCGGGCGGCCGGGCGGGGCCGAATCTGAGCGCCTGGGCGGCCTATCGCAATCCCGTGGTCTGGGCGCAGGCGATGTGGAACCACGCCCCGCAGATGCAGCAGGTGATGGCCTCGCGCGGATTTACCTGGCCCGATTTCTCCGGGACGGAGATGGCCGACCTGATTGCCTACATACAATCGCAAACACCCTCCACGCCCTCCGTTCACCTGAGCCTGCCGGTGGCCGCGCGGGGAGCACGTTTGTTCGAAACAAAAGGCTGCGCCCGCTGCCACGGCTCGGACCGTCTCCAGAAGGGCCCGCGCCTGGCCGGGAAAGGCTTCCCGCAAACCCTCGGCCAGTTCGCCGGCCTGATGTGGAACCACTCGCCGCAGATGTGGGCGCGGATGCAAGCGGAAGGAATCCCGCGGCCCCAATTCACGCCGGGCGAGATGGCCGATCTGATCGCCTATCTTTTCTCGGAACGGTTTCTGGATGCGCGGGGAAGTTCGCCTCGCGGGCAGCAGGTTTTTCGCACCAAGGGCTGCGCGGATTGTCACAGCGGCTCGGGGATCGGCAAGCCCCTCGGCGCGGATCCCGCTGCCTGGAAGGAAAAGCTGGCCGCCATAGATCTGGCCACGGCGATGTGGAATCACGGCCCGGTGATGCTCGAGACAATGAAAAAAGCAAAGCTCTCCTGGCCGCGGTTTCAGGAAGACGAAGTCTCCGACCTGCTGGAATTCCTGCGAACCAGGCAGACGGCTGCGGAGAAGCGATGAAGCAAATCTTTCCAAAGGTCTCCCGCCGCGCTTTCCTGCAAACTACCGCAGGGGCCGGTGCCGGCATTGTGGCCTCGGGCGTCACCATCGAAGGCATTGGCACGGCGGTAGAGCAGCTCACACCGCCACTGCACCCGCCCGGCGGTCCCGAGCATTGGGTTGCCAGCACGTGTATGGGGTGTCGGGGGGCCTGCGGGATACGCGTGCGAACGGTCGGCGGGCGAGCCGTCTATGTGAAGGGGAATCCGGATCACCCCATCACGCGCGGCGGTCTCTGCCCTCGCGCCCTCGCGGCTCTTCAGCTTCTCTACCATCCCGACAGGCTCCGCGAGCCGCTGCGCAAGGCCGGCAGCCGGGACTCGCACCGCTGGGAAAAAATTTCCTGGGATGACGCACTGGGCGAGATGGTGGCGCGCTGGTCGCCACTTCTGAAATCGGACGACCGGCGCGCCCTCGTCTTCCTGACCGGGCGGCGCGACGGGCTCCTGGCCCGGCTGATGGAGCAATTCCTAAGCGCCTTTCCGAACGGGCACCTTGTCAATGTGCCATCCGGTCTGAGGGCTTACGAAGAAGCCGTGCATCAGTTGCAGGGAACGCGCGGTGAGCTTGCGCTCGATTTGGAGTCCGCGCGGTATGTTTTGAATTTCGGCTGCAACTTGCTGGAAGGCTGGGGCGCGCCCGTGGGGGTAATGCGGGCCTTTTCGCGCTGGCGCGATTCCAGCGAGGGCCTGCGCAGCAAACTCGTTCACATTGCTCCACGTCTTTCTGTGACTGGCGCAAAGGCTGACGAATGGGTGCCGCTCCGCCCGGGCACCGAAGGCATTCTGGCACTGGGCATTGCCTACGCCCTCATCGCAGAAAACCTCTACGACCGCGAGTTTGTCGAGCAGAACGCGCTCGGCTTCGACGATTGGACAGATTCCTCCGGCAAGACAGTTCCAGGATTCCGGACACAGATCCTGCGCAACTTCCGGCTCGGAGAAGTTGCCGGGCAGACAGGAGTGCCCGCGGAGACGATTCTGCGTCTGGCGCGGGAGTTCGCCGCGAACCGGCCTGCACTCGCGCTGGGAGATTCTTCCAGCAGTTTCCAGCCCGGCACCCTGACAGGCTCGATGGCCGTCCACTGCCTGAACGTCTTGATGGGAAGCGCAGGCACGTTGGTCGGGGAGAGTCCGTCCAGCGAGGCTTACCAACAGATCGGGTCTGCGCCTCGGCGCAAGGAGCGCGGGGCCGAGGCACATCCGCGAAGCAGTCCCGGTGACTTGTGGCAGGCCGTGCAGGAGGGCCACCCCTACCGCGTCGAGTCGCTCCTCCTCTGCGAAGCCAATCCCAGCGTGCAGTTCCCAGGAGGCAGTCAGTGGACGGCGGCGCTCGCGCGCGTTCCTTTCGTCGTAGCCTGCACCTCATTTTTCGACGAGACCGCAGCGATTGCCGACCTGGTGCTGCCCGCGCCGCACTTCCTCGAAGCCTGGGACGAAGCCCCGGCGCCGCCGGGATCCCCTGTTCCTGTCGAGTCGCTGGTTCAACCTGCCGTAGCTCCGCAGGAAGGAGTTCGCCACCCCGGCGACGTACTCCTCACGCTGGCAAAAACGCTGGGTGGAAACTTGCAGGACTTGTTTCCCGATGCCGACTTCGCAGCGCTTGTGGCTGCGCAGTCGAAGGCCCTCCTGGAGCAAAAGCGCGGCTACGTGTTTGCCGGGACGCTGGAGTCCGCCTGGTACCGCCTGCTGCAGCACACCGGTTGGTGGGCGCCCACTTATGCGAGCGCCGAGGAGTTGTGGGAGCAAATGCGGGCGCAGGGCGGATGGTGGGATCCTTCGCCTGCCAGCGTGGCCCGAGCTCCTGGATTGTCCGGTTCGCGGAAATTTCAGTTCCTGCCTCCAGGGATGCCGGATTGGCCTTCTCAAGTCCGTTCCGTCGGATCGCTGCGGGAAGACAGCGGATCATCCGCGCAGTATCCGCTGGTGCTCGAGCCCTTCGAATTGCTGCCCCTGCTCGGTGGTGCGGGCGCGGAAGCTCCCTCTCTGTCGCAGAGCCTCGGGCAGTACCTGGGAGAAGGCTGGCAGACCTGGGCGGAAATTCATCCGGAAACCGCCAATCGGTTCGGCCTCCACGATCAGCAGTGGGCCTGGCTCGAATCGCCTCACGGCCGGATTCGCGTAAAAGTGCGCATCCGCGCGGGTCTGCATCCGGGAGTGATTGCGGTTCCGATCGGGCTCGGCCGTACCCACGGGACAGAGTGGATTAAGGGGCGAGGCGCGAACCCGGCCGATTTGTTGACGCCCGCTTCTGAGACATCGAGTCCGTGGCCCCGCTGGTGGGGTGAACGCGTCCGCATCCTTGCGGCATGAAGGAGAAAAATGGCCCGCTGGGGAATGGTGATTGACCTGGCGAAATGCACCGCCTGCCAGACGTGCGTGCTGGCATGCCAGGCCGAAAACAACATTCCTGTCGCCACGCCGGGTCAATCGGATCAAGGCCGCGCCATCCAGTGGATTCGAATTCTGCCGCTGCCGGAAGGCGAAAATGCGCACGCCCGTCTGCGGCTGCTCCCCGTTCCTTGCCTGCATTGCGACGAACCCCCGTGCATCAAAGTGTGTCCGGTGGATGCGACAAACATCACGCCGGAAGGCACTGTGCGGCAGATCTTTGCGCGATGCATCGGCTGCCGCTACTGCACCACCGCCTGCCCCTACACCGTGCGCAAGTTCAACTGGTCGGAGCCGCGCTGGGAAGAACCCTGGGAGGAGATGCTCAATCCCGACGTCTCCATTCGGCCCAAAGGAGTGGTCGAGAAATGCACCCTCTGCCACCACCGGCTCCAGTTGGCCCGGGAGCAGGCCCAGGCCGAGGGGCGGACCATCCGCGAAGGCGACTATGTGCCCGCCTGTGTGGAGAGCTGTCCCACCGAAGCGATGGTGTTCGGCGACCTGGACGACCCCGAGAGCCGCGTCACTCAGCTCACGCGCAGCGCACGGGCCTTTCGGCTGCTCGAGGAGCTGGGAACGCGCCCGAAGGTCCTCTATCTGAGCGAGGGAGAGTGGAGTGGCAAACGCGCATAACCATCACGATCCTGAAGAAGTGCTGTTCCGGCCCATTACCGAGCGCAGCGGGCTGTTTTACCGCGTGACCTTGATCCTTCTGGCTTGCAGTGTCGGCGCATTCTTCGGGTGGCTTCATCAGCTCTCGCAGGGTCTCTCCGTCACCGGACTGAACGTTCCCGTCTTTTGGGGGATGTACATCACGAATTTTGTGTTCTTCATCGGCATCAGCCACGCCGGCACACTGATTTCCGCCATCCTGCGGCTCAGTCATGCAGAGTGGCGCCGTCCGATCACACGGGCAGCGGAGGTCATCACCGTGCTCGTGCTTTTCTTCGGCGCTGGCAGCGTGATTATGGACCTGGGCCGGCCGGACCGCGTCCTGAACGTGCTCCGCCACCCGAATTTCCGATCCCCGCTGCTGTGGGACGTTTGCAGCATTTCTCTCTACCTGACGGCGAGCTGCATCTATCTCTATCTTCCGCTCATCCCGGACATCGCGCTCCTGCGTGACCGCATTGCGGGCCGCCGCTGGCTCTACCGCTGGCTTGCGCTCGGCTGGCAGGGGACACCCGCGCAAAAGCGGCGATTACACCGGGCCATTTCGATAATGGCCGTGCTCGTAATTCCCATCGCCGTTTCCGTCCACACCGTGGTTTCCTGGGTCTTTGCCATGACCGTTCAGCCGATGTGGCATAGCACGATTTTTGGCCCCTACTTCGTTGTCGGCGCGATCTTCTCCGGGATTGCCGCGCTGCTCATCGCCATGGCTCTGATCCGGCGTATCTACCATCTGGAGGCGTTTCTGAAGCCGATCCACTTCCACCACCTGGGCCTCCTGCTGTTGGTGATGGCGCTGCTGTGGTTCTATTTCACTTTCGCCGAGTTCCTCACCACCTACTACGGCGCCGACCCCAACCATCTGATCGTGTTCTATTCCAAGCTCACCGGCCGGTATGCGCCGCTCTTCTGGACAATGGTGTTGACCTGTTTTGTCATTCCCGTTGGGATCTTGGCGCGACGCCAAACCCGCACCATCGCTGGCACGGTGGTCGCTTCGATCAGTGTGAACATCGGAATGTGGCTCGAACGCTTCGTGATCGTCGTGCCCACCCTCTCCGAGACCCGCCTGCCCTGGGGAGTAGCTTATTATTCGCCCACCTGGGTAGAGGCGGTCATCACGGTGGGCTTCTTCGCGACCTTCATTCTTCTCTATATGCTCTTCACCAAGTTCTTTCCCATTATTTCCGTCTGGGAAGTGCGCGAAGGTCAGGAACTGGCTCTCCGTGAAGTAGAAGACCGCGTGCGCTCCTACCTACCTGATACCGTTTCCTGATCGGCGCTTTGCCCCACTGCAGAAGTGGCGACACT
>CAYRII010000059.1:0-4744 GCA_964424245.1 uncultured Terriglobales bacterium
CAGGCTCAGCTCGTCGGCGGGACTGGCAACGTATTTTCCGTAGCGGATGAACTTCATGGCCTTGCTGTTGAGCGGGCTAGTTGTAGGGACGGCGGCGGCGCACGGGCGGTTCGTCGTCGGAGGGCTCCGGCGGGCTTACGTCCACGCGACGCACCGGCTTTTCCCCCGCGCTGAAGACCCGCTCTTCGTCGCGGCCGATGCGCTTGTGGGCGTGCAATCCTTCCAGCACGAACTCCGCCGCCGAGACCTGCAACTCCGCGCCATCTTTCGGCCCAACCCTGAGCGCCCCGAGCTTGTCCATCAGTCCCTGGATTTTTTTCACGCCCGCCAGCACCTCCGCGGCGCCGGCCTCGGCGTCCAGTCGAATACTGCCGCCCAGATCAAACCACTGCACGACCTGCTGCAGATTCTGGCCCTTGAAGTAGCCGTCGAAAGTGTGCGCCACGGCCGTCCGGATCAGCTCGCGAGCCACATTGTCGGCGCCGCGCAGCTCACCTTCGTACTCCAACTCCAGCTTGCCGGTGATGGCGGGCATGGCGGCGTACACATCTCCCAGGCGGGGCACCACCGTCGTCTCCCGGTTGCGGATGGAGCGGCGCTCGGCGTTCGACACTACGTTTTCGATGCAACTGATGGCCAAGCGCTGGCTTACGCCGGAGCGCTTGTCGATCCGCTTGTCCTCGCGTGCCACAAAAGCGATTTGCTCGATCACCTCGGCCACGAAGCGGGGCACATGCAGGCTGCGCCCGTCGCGTACGGTCCACGCCTCCTGCGCCGTAATGGTCATGCCTTCCGCGAGGGTCGCCGGATAGTGCGTGCGCACTTCGGAACCGATGCGGTCCTTGAGCGGCGTCACAATCTTGCCGCGCGCCGTGTAATCCTCAGGGTTGGCGGTGAAGACCAGGGCCACATCCAGCGGCAGGCGGACGGGATAGCCCTTAATCTGCACGTCGCCTTCCTGCATGATGTTAAACAGGCCCACCTGGATCTTGCCCGCCAGGTCCGGAAGTTCATTGATGGCGAAGATGCCGCGATTGGCGCGGGGCAGCAGTCCGTAATGCACGGTGAGCTCGCTGGCCAGGTCGTGCCCGCCGCGCGCCGCCTTGATGGGGTCGATGTCGCCGATCAGGTCGGCGATGGTCACGTCCGGCGTGGCCAACTTTTCCACGAAGCGGTCCGCGGGCCGAAGGTAGGCGATGGGCGTCTCGTCGCCGCGTGCGGCGATCAACTCACGACACCGGCGGCAGATGGGTGCATAAGGGTTGTCGTGGATCTCGCACCCGGCAATCGCGGGCAGTTGCGGATCGAGTAGGCCGGCGAGCGAGCGCAGGATGCGGCTCTTGGCCTGCCCGCGAAGGCCGAGCAGGATGAAGTTGTGGCGCGAGAGCAGAGCATTGACGATTTGCGGCACCACCGTGTCTTCGTAGCCCACGATGCCGGCGAAGACGGTTTCGTTCCGTTCCAGTTTGGCGATGAGATTTTCGCGCAGTTCGTCTTTGACGCGCCGCTGCAGCAGGCGCTCTTGGGAGAATTCGCTGCGCCGCAGCTCGCCGAGATGGGACGGAAGTGTGCTCACTGGACCCGCATCACCCACCGGAATACTTCTCGTGATTATACGCCGCGGCAGCGGCGCTCCAGCGCGTGCCATGCGCCCGGTAGCGGAAATGTTCAGAGCGCGTGGCCGTTTCCGCCGGCCTTTTTCCGCGCGTTGATAGAGCGCCGCATCTTGGGCAACAGGGCCTCGTAGTATTCGACTACCGTGGCCAGACGGCTGGCCTCTGAACGCAGGCCCAGAAGTGTCTGCTTGAAGTCCAGATCCAGGGGCAGTCCGGCGACCAGATGGAAGGACAGATCCGGCTCGCCGGGTTCAAGTTCGGGCACGTCCGCTCCCGCCAGAGAGAGCAGCTCGTCGTAGAGCTCGATGGCACGCTCGGCCTGCTTGGGGGACGCCGCCGACACTTCGTCCTCAAAGAAGATGACTTCGGCCCGCAAGAACGACCTCTCCTGGTTCACCTCGACCAGTTCGAAGCGGCGGCGGCCCTCGGTGAGAATGTCCAGGCGCCCGTCGTCATACTTTTTTGTCACTTCGAGGATCTCGGCCGAGCATCCGATTTCGGCCAGCGCCTGCTCCCTGGCGCGCACCACGCCAAACGGCAGCTTCTGCGCCAGGCATTCGCCAATCATCTCCCGATACCGCGGCTCAAAGACGTGCAAAGGCAGGGGAGCGCCGGGGAAGAGCACCAGGTCCAGAGGGAAAAGCGGCAACAGCGTATCCATGGCCGGAATCCGTGAGCCCTTAGCATACGCTGGTTGGAGCACGCGGAGGGCAGGGGCGCGCCTTGACTTCGCTGCAGGAAAGAAATACAAGCTCGGCATGGACCTGAAGGGAAAAGTTGTGGTGGTAACCGGGGCTTCGATGGGCATCGGCGAAGCGGTGGCAAAGATTTTCGCCGAGGAAGGCGCGACCGTTGTGCTCTCTTCGCGCGACCTCGGGCGATTGGAGGCCGCGCGCAGCCGCGTCGGCCACTCCGAACGAACGCTGGCGGTGGCTTGCGACGTGCAGAACAGGGACGACATCGGACGCCTTGCCCGGACGGCGATCGACCGTTACGGCCGCATCGACGTCTGGGTGAACAACGCGGGATACGGACTGATGGACTCGGTGGCAAGCATGGACATGGAGGAGTGCCGGTTGTTGCTCGAAACCAACCTGCTCGGCGCCATTCACGGCATGCAGGCAGCCCTTGAGCCCATGAAGCGGCAACACTCGGGCACGGTCATCAATATTTCCAGCATCGCCGGGCACATCGCGGTGCCTTACATGGCCGTGTACTGCGCTTCGAAACACGCGCTCAACGCCATCGGCAAAGCCGCGCGCGTGGAGCTGCTGGGAAGCGGGGTGCATGTGATGACCGTGTGCCCGGGATACATTGACACCGACTTCGCTGTGAATGCGGTCAAGGGCGCGGAGCGCATGCGGTTGCGCTCCAACGCCCGGCGCGGCATCAGCGCGGAGCGCGTGGCCCGCGCCGTGCTTGAGGGATACCGCAAGCGCAAGCGCGAAGTGATAGTGCCCTGGCGCGACCGTTTGATCATCAAGCTGTACCAGATGTTTCCGACATTCGTCGAAGGCAGGATGGCGCGCATGCTGCGGCCTGCCGACGAAGTCATCGCCGCCGCCCAGGCTGCAAGGAAGGGTACCTAACCGTCGTGGTGATTCGGCTACCGCAGCTCCTCCAGCATGGCTTCCATCTCTGACTTGGCATGCGCGTTGCCGGTGCGCTCGGCAGAGGCGATGCCCTGATGCAGCATCTTGCGCGCTTCGTCGGCGCGGCCGGCAGAGGCCAGTGTCTGCGCCGCCATGAAATATCCCGCGGTGTAATCAGGATGCGTTGAGAGGAGCTTGGCAAACTGCTCCAGCGCCGTATCCACTTCGCCCGAGCGCGAATACTCCATGGCCAAGCCGTAGCGCGCAAAGGCATCACCGGGGTTCTCTTCCAGAAACTGGGTCAGCATCGCAATGCGGTCCAATTCAGTCCTCGTCTTCCGTCGGGGTTGGGCAGAGCATGATGAATCGCGGGGCAAGCCGGCGTCAATCTGCGAAGGGCATCAGCAACGCTGGCACCGTCACGGCCGGCGCAGTACAATGTCGCTTCTTTCGCCTCAATACTGCCTATGCCAACTCCAGAACGCGACCTGACTCCACGGCCGGTGAAGGATTCGCAGTCTGAAATGGCCGAAGTGGTGCTGCCCAACGACGCCAACCCACTTGGCAACCTGCTGGGCGGCCGTCTCATGCACCTGATTGATATCGCCGGAGCGCTGGCCGCACACCGCCATTCCCGCAGCTACGTAGTCACGGCTTCGATGGACCACCTGGATTTCCTGGCGCCGGTGCACGTCGGCGACCTCCTCATCCTGCGCTCCTCGGTGAACCGCGTATATCGCACCTCGATGGAGGTGGGCGTGAAGTGCTGGGTGGAAAGCTACATCACCGGCACCAAGCGCCATGTCAGCTCGGCCTACCTGACGTTTGTTGCTATCGACTCAGAGTGCAATCACCTGCAGGTTGCGCCCGTCATCCCGGAAACGGGCGATGAGAAGCGTCGCTTCGAAGACGCCGGCCGCCGCCGCGCCACCCGCCAGGCGGAATCTCAACGGCGCGCGGGCTCGGGGAACAATTAGACGCAGCGAAGGGACGTTTTTTCCGATTCAGGCGTCTGGGTGCACCTGTCCGCGCCAGCGTATAATCGAATGAAACGGTTCTTTTCCGTTGCAAGACACCAAGAGGAATGCTTTGAGTTCGCACGCACAGTCGCCGCAGATGGCCGCGCCGCAGCCGCTGCCGGGCGTGGAAAACGTCGTCGCCATCGGTTCCGGCAAAGGCGGGGTGGGGAAAACCACCGTCGCCGTGAACCTAGCGGTGGCGCTGGCCAAGCTGGGGCACCGCGTGGGCCTGCTCGATGCGGACATTTACGGCCCCAACGTTCCCCTGATGCTGGGCACAGAGGAGACACCCAAAGTGCAGGAGGACAAGCGAAGGAATCCTCAGAATTTTCTTGCCGAAGCCGTAAGCTCCCGTCTGGGCGATGCAACTATGGTGAATGTTGTGCCTATTACGGCCCCTGATTTCAGGTCAAAGGGAATCGTCAAGGCTAAGCCGAGGCAGAGCTATGGCAGGAGGTGAAATAGTGACGGAGCCAGGCAGGTGCACCTTCTGCGAGATCGTGGCTCGCCGTGAGCC
>CAYRII010000059.1:4754-11895 GCA_964424245.1 uncultured Terriglobales bacterium
ACCCAAAGTCCAGGAGGACAACCGAATCCTCCCACTGGAACGTTTTGGCCTGAAGGTGATCTCGGTTGGCTTTCTCAATCCCGGCGACAAACCTCTGATCTGGCGCGGGCCCATGCTGCACAAAATCATCGGCCAGTTTCTCCGCCAGGTGGTGTGGGGCGAGCTGGACTACCTGATCATCGACCTGCCGCCAGGCACCGGGGACGTGGCCATCTCCGTAATGCAGTCGGTTCCACTGACCGGCGCTGTGGTGGTGACCACTCCCTCCGATGTATCCCTGCAAGACGCGCGTAAGGCCATTGGGATGTTTCGCCAGGTGAAGGTGGATATTCTGGGCATCGTAGAAAACATGAGCCACTTTGTTTGCCCGCACTGCCAGCACGAGATTGACATTTTTTCGCGGGGCGGCGGAGAGCGCACGGCGCGGCAGTTTGAGGTGCCCTTTCTGGGAGGGATCGCGCTCGATCCCCAAATCCGCAAAGGAGGCGATTCGGGTTCTCCCGTGGCGCTGGCCGGCTCGGATGACGAGCACGGGAAGTCCCTGTACGCTTTTACCGCTGCTGTGGTGGAGCGTCTCTCGCAACTCGCCGTGCGGGCTCCCGGCAGCGTCATAGAAATCCGCTGACCTTGCGAGACAGGTGCAGCCAAAGATTTGGCACTCTTGGCGCCGGAGTGCTAATCCTTGACACGGTGTCTCGACCTTCCTAGAATTGTCCTCAGAAGACTCAGGTTAGCTTTTTGTAAGTTATTGATTTAATATGTAGTTAGTTAGCTAGGCATGTGATGACACAGAATCCACAGATGGGTGAACGGGCGCGCGAGATTCTAACCGCCGTGGTGAAGACCTACATCTCCACCGGCGAGCCCGTCGGTTCTCGCACGGTGGCACGTTCGAACCGGGATGGCTTGAGTTCAGCCACGGTGCGAAACGTGATGGCCGATCTGGTCGACGCCGGCTACCTGGAACAACCGCACACGTCGGCGGGCCGCATTCCCACACCCGCAGCGTACCGCTACTACGTGGAGCAGATTTCCGGCGAAGCGCATCTTTCGCCCGCCGAGGAGGACTTGATCCAGGATTCCTTTCAGGGCACAGCCGGCATGCAGGAATTTATGGAACGCACCTCACACGTTTTGTCGCTGGTCTCGGGAAGTGTGGGCTTGGTGGTGGCAGGCAGTGCCAAGAATACGCTGCAGCACGTGTACTTCTCGCGCCTGGCGCCGCACAAGATTCTGGCGGTGGTGGTCACGCGCTCCGGCCTGGTGCGCGACCGTGTGTTGCGGCTTGCCCAGGACACCCCGCAGGCAGAGTTGGACTCTGCCGCGCGCTACATCAATGAAAACTTTCACGGCTGGACCATGGACGCCGTGCATCGCGAGATCGCGCGCCGCATCGAGCAGGAGCGCAGCGAATACGACCGGCTGATGCAGGCCGTGGGAGAACTCTACCGCCAGGGTGCACTGGATGCCGGTGAGGCGCCGCAGAACGTCTATGTGGAAGGTGCAGCCAACCTGGTAGTAGACGAAGAGGATCGCGAGCGCCTGCGCCATCTTCTGCAGACCCTCGAAGAAAAGCAAAAGGTTGCCAGCCTGCTGTCGGCGTACCTGGACGCGCACCAGGAAGCGGTGCGGGTGGTCATCGGACTGGAGGATGCCGTGCCCGATCTGAGGAATTTCGTGCTCATCGGCGCTCCGGCACGCGTGGGACAGGACGTGATGGGTTCTCTTGCCGTTCTGGGACCGACGCGCATCGACTACGAGCACACCATCTCCGCCGTCTCCTACATTGCGCAGTTGTTCGACAAGATCCTGAACGAGCAGGGGTGAAGTACCGTTTATAGTTATGGCGAAATCCAACGGAAAACCCGAAATCGAACCGACACCGCTCGACTTGGAGCACGAACTTCCGCCCGCCGAAGAGGACGGCTTTGTGGAAGCGGAGAGCCAGCCCACGGAAGCGCCGAAGACGGAAGCTGCGTTGGCAGAAGACGAGCTGACGAAGCTGAAGGCGGAGCGCGACGCGCTGCTCGACCGACTAGCGCGGCAGCAGGCCGAGTTTGAAAACGCGCGCAAGCGCGCCTCGCGCGAACAGCGTGAGTTCAAGGAATTTGCCGTGGCCGATGCTGTGCTGTCGCTCTTGCCGGCCCTGGACAGTCTGGACAATGCCACCAAAGTCACGGCAGACGCGGGCGACCTTCGCGCCGGGGTGGAGCTGATCCGCAAACAGCTGCATGATGCGCTGGCGCGCATGGGCGTTAGCTCCGTGGCTGCTATGGGTGAGATCTTTGACCCCCACGTACACCAGGCGGTGGAAACGGTGGAGACCGCCGCCGCGCCCGAGAACCAGATTCTGGAAGAACTGCAGCGCGGCTACAAGATCAAGAACCGACTGCTGCGGCCGGCGATGGTTCGCGTAGCCCGCAATCCCAAATCGGGAGCTTGACGATCGGGGAAATGACTCTGGCCACCAACGCCAAACGCGATTACTACGAAGTTCTGGGAGTGCTGCGCAACGCCTCCGAACAGGAGATGAAGAGCGCCTACCGCAAGCTGGCCCTGCAGTATCACCCCGACCGCAACCCGGGCAATGCCGAGGCGGAAGAGAAATTCAAGGAAGCGTCCGAGGCCTACGCTGTGCTGGCCGATGCGGAAAAGCGCGCCCACTACGACCGCTTTGGGCACGCGGGAGCAGGATTCGACCCCTCGGGTTTCCCGGACATCCACGATATTTTCAGCGACTTGTTCGGCTTCGGCGACATTTTTGGGACCGGGGGCGGGCGTCGCAGCCGTGCCCAACGTGGTTCGGACTTGCGGGAGGACCTGACTCTCACCTTTGAGGAAGCGGCTTTCGGCATCACCTCAGAGATCAACGCGCGCCGCCGCGAAGTTTGTGACGAGTGCAGCGGGACGGGCTGCGCGCCAGGCAAGCAACCTGCGGTGTGTTCTACGTGCGGCGGTCGCGGCCAGCTGCAATACCACCAGGGTTTCTTCACCCTGGGCCGCACCTGCCATACCTGCCAGGGAGTCGGCCGTGTAATCACGCACCCCTGCCGCAAATGCCAGGGTGCGGGGCGCGTGATGCGGGAACGCAAGCTGGAGGTCAAGGTACCCTCCGGCGTCGAAGATGGCACGCGCATGCGTTTTGCCAGCCAGGGCGAGAGCGGGACGCGCGGCGGCCCGGCCGGCGACCTGTACGTGGTTTTGCACGTCAAGGAGCATTCCTTTTTTGAGCGCGACGGGAAGGACCTGCATTGCGTCATTCCTGTCTCTTTCACACAGGTTTCTCTGGGCGCCGAGGTGATGGTTCCGACGCTGGCCGGAGATTACAAGTTGAAGATCCCCGAGGGCACGCAGACCGGAACCACTTTGCGCATCAAAGGCAAAGGCCTGCCGGTAGTGAACGGTCACGGCAAAGGCGATCTGTACGTGCACGTCCGCGTGCATACACCCACACGCCTTACGCGGCGGCAGCGGGAATTGCTGCAGGAACTGGAATCCGGTTCCAAGGTCGACAACCGTCCCGAAGAGCGTCGTTTGCTCGATCGAGTAAAAGACATTTTCGGCTAGCCCTCGCTTCTCCGCTCGTTTGATGCCCCACGGGTGCCGCCTGCCATGACTCGACGACGCTTTATCGCCGATGAAGTGCAAGGAGACCGCGCCGCTCTTACTGGCGAGGGGGCGGCGCACCTGGCGCGCGTGCTACGCGCCCGGCCGGGGCAGGAGTTCGACGTCGTGGCGGGCGATCAGGTTCGCCGTGGCCGGGTGGTCTCCGTCGATGATCACCGCGTGGAGTTGGAACTCGGGGAAGAAGTGCCGGCCGTTAGCCTGCCTGACGTAATTCTTCTGCTGGCCATCTTTAGGTTCGACCGCATGGAGTGGGCCATAGAGAAGTTGACCGAGTTGGGTGTGGCGCGCATCGTGCCCGTGCGGGCAGAGCGCACGGACGTGCGTCTGGCAGCTTCAGCAGAGAAGCGGGTGGAGCGCTGGCGGCGCATCGCGCGCCAGGCAACGCAACAGGCGCGGCGGGCGAGTGCGCCGGAAATCGCTGATCCGGAATCCTTCGCCGGCGGCCTCGCATTGCCTGCGCAGACCCGCATCGTTCTGGCAGAAAATGAACAGGCGTATTCACTGCAACAGGCAACGCAGAAACTCAACGACGGCTCGGTCGCTCTCGCCGTGGGACCTGAAGGCGGCTGGACCGCAAAAGAGCTCGACCGATTCACCGCGGCCGGTTGGACACCAGCGAACCTCGGAGTCACTGTGCTGCGGGCGGAAACGGCAGCCATCGCCGCCACTGCCGTCGTGATGGCCAGAATTGGCGAGTAACTTCCTGCCGGATTCCGTTTCTCCGAAACGGCAGGGAAAATCCGAGTTGCCGCACCGGTCCGGCTCTCGCATAATGGACGTACTCCGGCCAGGCACTCCCGTACACGCCCGTGGAACGACCTTTGAACAAGGCGCAGCAAGCAGCCGTGGAGCACGTTCACGGGCCCATGCTGGTGGTTGCCGGTGCGGGAACGGGGAAAACCAGGGTGCTGGTGGAGAGAATCGCCCACCTGGTGCGCGAGGGTCACGCCCGGCCCGGCGAAATTCTGGCCATCACCTACACCCGACCCGGCGCCGCCGAACTCTCTGAACGCGTGCAGAAGAAGCTGGCTTGCTCCGCCTCGGACGTCCAGGCATCCACGTTTCACGCCTATTGCATGAATCTGATACGCGCCGGGCAGGGTTTCCGCGTGCTGGATGACAAGGAACTCTGGGTTTTCTTGCGGCGCCGCTTGTCCGAGCTCCCGCTGGACCGCTTCATCCGCGCCGCGCAACCGGCGGAGTTCTTGCACGTTCTGCTTAGTTTTTTTGAGCGCTGTCAGGATGAACTGGTAGACGTATCGCGTTACGAGAGTTTCGTCCAGGACCTGAGGGAAGGACGCAGGCGGCCGTCGCGCGTTGCCAAGCCGCGAGAAGGCGATCCGGTGGATGATACCGAGACGATTGAGCGCTGCGCCGAAATTGCCCGCGTCTTCCGCAAGGTGGAGGAGATGCTGGCTGCGGACAACCTCGGGACCTTCGGCCACATGATCGTGCGCGCGGTCGAACGCCTGCAACGCGACCCCAATCTGTTGCGGCGGGAGCAGGAGCGGGCTCGCTTTATTCTGATCGACGAGTTCCAGGACTCCAACGTCGCCCAGATCGAGTTGGCCCGCTTGCTGGCGGGCGAATCCAGAAATGTCTTTGCGGTCGGCGACTACGACCAGGCCATTTACCGCTTCCGCGGCGCTTCCAGCGCGGCTTTTGAGCATTTCCTGTGCGTTTTTCCCGAAGCTCACGAAGTCTCGCTGGCGGAGAACCATCGTTCCCTTGTGCCCATTCTGGAATGTGCTTTTGCTGCCATCACGGCAAACCCTGAAATCCGGCGCATGCGCGGCGGGCAGACCGAGTCCGTGCCGCGCGAGAAGCTTGTCTCCGCGCGTCAGCATCAGGCCGCCACAAAGGAAACAATACCTCCATCGCCTCCGGTGGAGATGATGCTGGGAGCGAATGCGCTGGAGGAGGCAGCCGCGGTGGCCGCGCACATCCGAGCCCGGCAGGAGGAGACTGGGTGCAAGTGGCTACGGTTTGCCGTTCTGTACCGCTCCCATTCCGCGCGAAAGCTCCTGATTGAAGAGCTGGGGGCACGCGGCATCCCCTTTGCGGTCGTTGGTGAGGACGTGCTCGAAACCGGACCGGTGCGCGATATCCTGGCAGGGCTCGCGGCCATCGAATCCGGCCGTGATTCCGTGGCGATGATGCGCCTGTCCGCGCAACCCGCCTTCGGCATCGACCCCGTCCGGCTGCGGCGCGAACTCAAGCGGGCCGGAGAGGACACGGACTGGTTTGACCTGTTGGAGCAGGTGCCCGGTGGAAAGCGTTTGAAGCAATTTCTGCAGGAGCTGCGCCGCAAGGCTCAGAAGGTGGAGAGAAGGGCCGTCCCCGCCGTTCATCACACCGTCATCAGTCTGAATCTGGACCCGCAAGTTGAGCCCATGCTGTCGTTCCGGAACTTTGTTGCGGAGTGGAGTCAGAAGCCCTTGGCGGGAGACGGCAGCCTGGCCGAGTTCCTGGAGTTTCTAGGTTATTTCCAGGAGGCCGGCGGCAGCGTGCCCCTTACTGCTGCGGAGGATCGCAACTCCGTGCAACTGATGACCGTGCACGCCGCCAAAGGAAGAGAGTTTGATCATGTGTACGTCCTGCGATTGAACAAGTCGTCGTTCCCCACGCACTACCGCGAACCGCTCTTCGAGTTTCCCGCCGAGTTGCGCGGCGAGCGTTATGCCGCCGAAGGCGAAGGCCAGGAAGTTCATGAACAAGAGGAAAGACGGCTGTTCTACGTCGCCATTACACGCGCACGCGACTCGTTGGTGCTCAGTGCCAAGGAAACGAACAAGGGAGTTCCGCATGCCGGATTTGCAAAAGACTTGTGGTCACAAAGACGGGTCCGGCCGTTCCTTGCCTTGAACCGCGTGCGCGCATCCGTCGACCTCGAGGCCGCGGCGGCCGCCCCGGTCTCTGCTGTGGGCGCCTGGCTTGAAATCCCTCCTGGCGTGGACCTGGCCGAGCGGCCCCTGAGTGCGACTTCCATCGAGATGTACAAAAAGTGTCCGCTGCAGTTCAGGCTGGCCTATGACTGGAGGTTGCCCCGCAAACCCGCCGCCGCCATGCAATTCGGCGCCGCCGTGCACACAACTCTGCGGCAATACTACGATTCCCTGAGCCAGGGACGACACATGCGAGAGAAAGAAATGCTGGCTTTCTTTCGCAAGGAGATGGACAAGGGCAGCTTCGACGACCCCATGCAACGCCGTCTCTACGTGAGTCAGGGAGAAAAGCAGTTGATGGCATTCCTGACGGCGCGCGCTGCCGAGCCGCCGGTCGAAATCCTGGCCACGGAAAAACAATTCAGAGCGCAGATTGGAGGTACGTGGGTCACGGGGCGGGCGGATCGCCTGGATCGCCTCGGCGAAAAGAAGGTGCGCATCGTGGACTACAAGACCGGTTCGCCGAAAAGCCAGGAGGCGGCCGACGAGAGCCTGCAGCTCTCGCTGTATGCCCTTGGCGCCCGTGCCGACTGGGGCCTGGAGGCGGAGAGCCTGGTGTTCTACAACCT
>CAYRII010000060.1:0-2876 GCA_964424245.1 uncultured Terriglobales bacterium
GGCCCGGCTCACCGGGGCTCTAGCACTCGCCGATGACTCCGGCTTGGAGGTCGAGGCGCTCGCAGGCGCACCCGGGGTGCACTCGGCGCGCTTCGCGGCTGGGTCCGGGGCCGCCAATTCCACCGATGCCGCCAACAACGCCCGCCTGCTGGCGGAACTGAACGGTGTTCCCGACGAGCGCCGGGGCGCGCGTTTCGTGTGCACTTTGGCGGTCGCCTGCGACAGCCGGATCCTGGCCACATTTCGCGGCGAGGCTGTTGGCCGCGTCCTGCTCGAGCCTCGTGGCAGCGAAGGCTTCGGCTACGATCCGCTGTTCTTCTTCCCGGAGCTGGGCAAGACTTTCGCCGAACTGACGGCCGTGGAAAAAGCGGCTGTGAGCCACCGCGGGCAGGCCTTTGGTAAGTTTCTGGAGTGGTATGCAAGAGGGTCACAGCGCTGACGCGCTGGATCGCGCCTGGTCTGAACGGCTTGAATGGTCCGCGGGCTTTCGGCTTACTTGAAGCACTTGGTCAGAGCGCTGGCCGCTGTGACCAGCTTCTGCAGGTCGGCAGGCGTGAAGTCCGCGCCGGAGGCCGGCGCGGAATATCCCTTGCGGCACACCTGGATAACGCCCAGCACGCCCGCGGGTCCCAGCACCGGTACCGACATCAGCTTCTGGATCACGTGCGAATGTTTATCCACCTTTTCCCCCGGGGCGGGCTTGGGGCGGCTGCCCAGCTCCACCGCTTCGAACACGCTGGCGTGCTTGGCTTGCGCGAAGTTGTTGATGATCTCGGCGCGCTTGGTGGTGGCCGTGCGCGCCGCCACCGACGAAGCCGTGTTCAGCGGGATGGTCCCCACGTTGTGCAGCTTGGTGGGGTAGACAAAGACCAGGCTCTGTTTGTCCACGCGCAGGATTCCCACTTCGTCGGCATTCACGCCGAAGGACTTGGACATCTCGGCGCCGATCTTCTCCCCATTCTTGGGCGTCAGTCCCTCTTTTTCACAGTCATTCGCCAGTTGCGTGAACGCGAGCACGGATGCGGCCATCGTTCTGCCTCCTCGGTCTCTTTCGGCACTCTTGAGTTCGGCCATTATATCCATCAGACGGGAACAAACATAGGCGTCGCGGCTTTTTTGGCTGCACCCGTGCACACGGCCGCCGGTGACACACATCCGCGTTCCTTGACTTCCCGTCACGCCGGAAAAGATAATGAATTGTTGTTTTTCTATCCGCTGCAGGTTCAAGGAGATTCCCAACTGAATGGCGTCCCCCGCCGCTTCCTCCGCTGCTGAGCCGGTGCCGCGAATTGCCCCTGGTGTTGCGCCCCTGCGGGCCGGGCAAGGGCGTTCTTTCCTGCTGCGGCGGCTGCACTCTCTGAGCGGAATCTTCCCCGTGGGCGCGTACCTGATCGAGCACATGGTGTCCAACGCCTTTGCCACCAAAGGCCCTGAGGCCTACGGCAAACAGGTTGCTTTTCTTACCAGTGTTCCCTTCCTGGAAGTGGTGGAGTTCACCTTCATCTTTCTCCCCATCCTGTTCCATGCGTTTTATGGCTTCTACATCTGGCACTCCGGCGAATCCAATCTGGCTGACTATCCCTGGGCGGGCAACTGGATGTACAACGCGCAGCGCTGGACCGGGGCCATCGCCTTTGCGTACATCGTCTTTCACACCTGGGAGATGCGCTTCACAGGCGTAAACCTGGCGGAAAATCCCCAGGCCGCATTTGCCAAGGTGCAAACGGCCCTGCAGAATCCCTGGGTGCTGGCCTTTTACGTGGTAGGAATCGTTGCCGCCGTCTGGCACTTCAGCTACGGGCTCTGGCTCTTCGCGGCCAAGTGGGGCATCACCGTCGGGGACCGCGCCCGGCGCCGCTTTGGAAGAGTTTGTTTCGTTCTCGCTCTGGTTTTTCTGGCCGCCTGGTTGTGGACGGTGCGCGCCTTCCTGAAAACGCCGGTCCTGCGCATCGCGCAGCAGACCGCCCACAGCGTGGCTGTAGAAACAGTGCGCTAGCAGATCGTTCGAGCCCCATGGCAAGAGCTCCCAACATCATCGTTGTCGGCGGAGGCTTGGCGGGCCTGGCTGCGGTCATCAAGATCGCCGAGCAGGGCGGCAACGTGGACCTGTTTTCCATCGTGCCCGTCAAGCGCTCGCACTCGGTCTGCGCCCAGGGTGGCATCAACGCCGCCAAGAACCTCAAGGGCGAGGGCGACTCCACCTGGAAGCACTTCGACGACACCATCTACGGCGGCGACTTCCTCGCCAACCAGCCTCCGGTGAAGGACATGTGCGAGGCCGCGCCCGGAATCATCGACCTGCTCGACCGCATGGGCGTGCCTTTCAATCGCACGCCAGAGGGCCTGCTCGACTTCCGCCGCTTCGGCGGCACGCTTTACCACCGCACCGCCTTCGCCGGCGCCACCACCGGCCAGCAATTGCTCTACGCGCTCGACGAGCAGGTGCGCCGCTTCGAAGCCGAGGGCAAGGTACGCAAGTTTGAGCACTGGGAATTCCTCTCCGCCGTGCTGGATGGAAACCGGGTTTGCCGCGGCATCTGCGCCATGGACCTGCGCACCATGGAAGTGAGCACCTTTCCCGCCGACGCCATCATCATATGCACCGGCGGCATCGGTGCGATCTTCGGAAAATCCACCAACTCCGTGGTTTGCACCGGCTCGGCGCAGGGCGCGCTCTACCAGCAGGGATGCTTCTACGCCAACGGCGAGTTCATCCAGGTTCACCCCACCTCCATCCCCGGCGAGGACAAGCTGCGCCTCATGTCGGAATCGGCGCGCGGCGAAGGCGGCCGCGTCCGGACGCCGCGCGACGGCAAGCCCTGGCACTTCCTCGAAGAGTGGTATCCCAAGTACGGGAACCTGGTGCCGCGCGACAT
>CAYRII010000060.1:2886-11850 GCA_964424245.1 uncultured Terriglobales bacterium
GAATCGGCGCGCGGCGAAGGTGGGCGCGTATGGGTGCCGAAAGCTCCCGGCGACAACCGCGATCCGCTCAGCATTCCCGCCGGCGAGCGCTGGTATTTTCTCGAGGAGTGGTACCCCAAGTACGGCAACCTGGTGCCGCGCGACGTGGCCACCCGCGCCATCCACAAGGTGGTCTACGAGCACAACCTGGGCATCGACGGCAAGCCCATGGTCTATCTCGATCTCACGCACATCGACCGCGCCGTTCTGGACCGCAAGCTCGAGGGAATCCTCGAAATTTACGAGAAGTTTGTGGGCGACGACCCGCGCACCGTTCCCATGCGCATCTTTCCCGGCATGCACTACACCATGGGCGGCCTGTGGATTGACTTCCGCCAGTCCACCAACATCCCCGGCATTTTTTCCGCCGGAGAATGCGAATACCAGTATCACGGTGCCAACCGGCTGGGCGCCAACTCGCTTATCTCCTGCATCTGGGGCGGATTCGTTTCCGGGCCCAACGCCCTGGCCTACGCCAAGTCGCTGCCGGCCTCCGCGGAAGGCGTCTCCGAGGGCGTCTTCTCCGCCGAGCGCAAGCGCCAGGAGGAGATCAATACGCGGCTCATGACCTCAAGCGGCACGGAGAATCCCTTCCGCCTGTGGCGCGAGCTGGGCGAGCTCATGACGCGCAATTGCACCGTCATCCGTCACAACCCGGCCCTCAAGGAAACCGACTCCAGGCTGTGTGAGCTGATCGAGCGCTTCGCGCGCGTCAACCTCAGCGACAAGAGCCTGTGGGCCAATACCTCGGTGGCGTTCACGCGCCAGCTCTACAACATGCTCCAGCTCTCGCGCGTGATCGCTCAGGGTGCTTTGCAGCGCAATGAGTCCCGTGGCGCGCACTATAAGCCCGAGTTTCCCGAGCGCGATGATGCCAACTTTTTGAAGACCACCAAGGCCTGCTTTGCCGCCGACGCGGACGAACCGCGCTTCGAATACGAACCCGTGGACACGTCGCTGATTCCGCCCCGTCCGCGCCGGTACGACGTGGCAGCGTGAGGAGACATCATGCATCTGGAGAGGAACTTGAACCCTGCTTACCGCACACTCCGCGCACTGAGCGGCGTGATCCTGCTGGTGCTTCCCTTTGCAGTGCGTGGGGTATTCACCGGCTGGGTGACGACAGTGCTGGTGTTGGGCGGCATCATCTCGATCGCCAGCGGAGCCTACGGGCATTGAACCCTCCGCCAGGTGTTAGGGATTAACACCAACAAGAAGAACTGACGAACATGCCGACAAGAACCGTGGTCCTCAGAATCCGACGACAAGCCAGTCCCGAAGCCGAGGCCTCGTGGGAGGAGTTCGAGATTCCCTGGAAGCCGGGAATGAACGTGATCTCCGCCATGATGGACATTGCGGCTTCCCCGCAGAACAAGGAAGGCAAGGCCACGACGCCCGTCACCTACGATGCCAACTGCCTGGAAGAGGTCTGCGGCTCGTGCGCCATGCTCATCAACGGCCGCGCGCGCATGGCCTGTTCGGCGCTGGTGGACAAGCTGGAGCAGCCCATCCGTCTGGAACCACTCTCCAAGTTTCCCGTGGTGCGCGACCTCGCCGTGGATCGCTCCGTGCTCTTCGAAAACCTGAAACGCGTCAAGGCCTGGGTCCCGGTGGATGGCACCTACGACCTCGGTTCCGGGCCCCGCGTGTTTCCCCGGCAGCAGGAAGAAGCCTATCCCTACTCCCGCTGCATCTCCTGCTGCTGTTGCATGGAGGTTTGCCCCCAGTTCAACGAGACCACGGGCTTTGTGGGCGCGGCTGCCATCGGCCAGGTTGCCCTGTTCAACGAGCATCCCACCGGCCGGGTTTTGCAGCATGACCGGTTGGCCGCGCTGATGGGTAATGGCGGTATCGCCGATTGCGCCTACGCCCAAAACTGCGTCGAGGCCTGCCCCAAGGAGATTCCTCTCACCCGGGCCATTGCTTCGGTGGGCGGGCAGGTGATGAAACAGGCGGTTCTGGACCTGTTCCGCAGTTAACATGAGCAACGATTCAAGAAACAAGACTACGAAAGGATCCATGACAACCGGCAAACTCGGAATCTCGATGGCCCTGCTGGTCGCGCTGGCCTCTTGCGCCCAGTCCCCGCCGCGGATGGCCAAAGAGAAAAACAGCGCTGCCGATCCCAAAGCGATCCATTCCTCGGCGCTGATCGTCGATACCCACGCCGACACCACGCAGTACTTCGTCGAGGATTTCGACATCACCAGCGGCGCACTCGCCAAAGGTCGCCACTTCGACCTGGACCTGGCGCGGAAGGGTAATCTGGGAGCAGAGTTCTTCTCCGTCTGGGTGGATCCCAAAAGCCCCTACGCCCGCGGCCGCTTCGCCCTCGCCACGTTCGATCAGATTGATGCCGTGCGCCGCCAGGTGGAAAAGCACCCTGACCGCATGGTGCTGGCCACCAGCCCCGCCGACATTCAGCGCGCCCACGCCGCCGGAAAACTGGCGGCACTCATGGGCATTGAAGGCGGCCATTCCATTGAGAACAGCCTGCCGCTCTTGCGCAATTTCTATCGCCTCGGCGTGCGCTACATGACGCTCACCTGGTCCAATACCAACGACTGGGCTGACTCTTCCGGCGATTTGGATGAGAAAAACGTCAAGCATCACAACGGCCTTACCGCTTTCGGCGAAGACGTGGTGCGCGAGATGAACTGGCTGGGCATGATGGTGGATGTCTCCCACGTGTCCGATCGCACGTTTTACCGCGCGCTCACCATCAGCCGCGCCCCGGTCATCGCCTCCCATTCTTCGGCGCGGGCCCTTACCCCCCACGCCCGCAACATGACCGACGACATGCTGCGCGCTATGGCGCGCAACGGCGGCGTGGTGATGGTGAACTTTTATTCCGCATTCATTGACGAAGACTACCGCAAGGCGGCCAACGCGCACCGCGCCGCCGCCGACGCTGCCGAGCGCGATCTAGCACTCCGCATGCAGGGCGCCTCCCGCCGCGACTACTACGCCGCCTTCCATCGCCTGCATCAGGAGTACGCCGATCGCCTTCCGCGCCCTCCGCTCAAGTCGCTGATTGACCACATCGACCATGTCGCCAAGGTCGCCGGAGTGGACCACGTCGGCCTGGGATCGGATTTTGACGGCATTACTTCCCTGCCCCAGGGGATCGATTCGGTTGCCGACCTGCCCAAAATCACCGCGGCGCTGGTCGAGCGCGGCTACACCCGCGAGCAGATTCACAAGGTTCTTGGCGGCAACCTCATGCGCGTCTTCCGTGAAGTCGAGCGCATGGCTGGGCAGATTCAGATGGAAAAGCCGGAACCCGCTCCAGGTAGCGCGCAATGACTCTTGTTTTCAGGAGAGGAAAGATGATCAGGAATTTTGGAACCTTGCCCGCACTCGTTTTTGGTACCGTGCTCATGGCTGCCGCCTGCAATTCGGCCGAAAAGCCGGCGGCAAAAGCGGAGTCCCCGGCCGCCACGCCCGCGGCAAAGGCCGCTCCCGAGCCGGAAAAGACGGAAAACCTTGCCGGCGCCTCCGCCACACTGGAAACCTCGTCCGGGACACTCACCTGCAAGCTGTTTGCCGAAGCCGCTCCCAAGACGGTCGCCAACTTTGTCGGCCTCGCCGAAGGCACCAAGACCTGGAAGCATCCCTTCACCCGCGCCGAAAAAAAGGGCGCGCCGCTCTATGACGGCACCATTTTCCATCGCGTGATTCCCAACTTCATGATCCAGGGCGGCGATCCTCTGGGCAACGGTTCCGGCGATCCCGGCTTCAGTTTCGAAGATGAGATTGTCCCCACCCTCAAGTTTGACCGTGCAGGCCGGCTCGCCATGGCCAACTCCGGACCTAACACCAACGGCTCGCAGTTCTTCATCACCGAGGTGCCCACGCCCCACCTGACCGGCAAGCACACCATCTTTGGCCAATGCGATCCAGCCAGCGTGGCGCTGGTGCGGAAAATCGCCCGCGTGCCTCGCGACGAACGCAACGACCAGCCTTACCGGCCGGTGAAGCTTGTTAAGGTCACCATCCACCGCGCCGAAGCAGCCACCGGCCCGCCACCGGCCGCAGAGAAAACTCCAAAGCCAAAGTAAGTGGCGCTCATCGGTTGGGCTTCTACGTCAACCGATATGCCGAAAACTTTGATATGGTGGAAAGTTTGAAACCTGCCAGGGAAAGGACCTCATGACGCGCCAACCCGGTACCTACGCCATCTTCGACACCACGGAAGGGAAAATCGTCTGCCGCCTGTTTGAGAAGGATGCCCCCAAGACGGTGCAGAACTTCCTCGATCTCGCCGAGGGCAAACGCGAGTGGACTCATCCCGCTACCCGCAAGAAGAGCAGCGACCGCCTCTACGACGGCACTATCTTTCACCGCGTCATCCCCGACTTCATGATCCAGGGCGGCGATCCGCTAGGCATCGGCACGGGCGGTCCCGGCTACAAGTTCGAGGATGAGACCAAAGGCTCGCCGCGCAGGTTCGACAAGCCCGGCAAGCTGGCCATGGCCAACGCCGGTCCCAACACCAACGGATCGCAGTTTTTCATCACCTTGGTGCCTACGGACTGGCTCAATGGCTTGCACACTATCTTCGGTGAGGTGGTGGAGGGCCAGGATGTAGTCAACAAGATCGCCAAGGTCGCCCGCGGTCCCAACGACAAACCCAGGCAAGACGTGGTAATCAACGCGTTGATTGTCGAACGGGTTTAGCCCGCATTATCTCGTGGTTGATGCTGCCAAACTCGCGATTCTGGCGGGCGTCCTGGTGGCCTTGTATCTGTTGGTGCGCCGGCTCTCGGACCGTGGTGATCCCCTGCGCTCCGTTTCCTATGACGCTCTGGAAGAGCAGGCCTTCCCTCCGCCTTCGACCGGCGTTCCCCTGGTCGGCAGCGAGATTGACTTCCCCTTCGATGTGCGTGAACTGGAGGCCAAACACGGGGCGGATTTCTTTCGCCCCAACATCCTGAACTATTACTTTCGCAACACCGATTTGGTGGCTGGCCCACCGGAACCGGAGTCATTCTATGACGAACTCTTCCTGGACCTCGAGCACCCCCAAACCGGCCACCGCTGGACCGCTACGTTCCACGTAACCACGCCTCGGGGCCTCGCCCGTGTCATGGCCGAGGACCGGACGCGCTACATCTTTGCCGAAGGCACCATCATTGTGGACCGGTTCGATCTGGCCAACATCCTGCGCGCCGTGATGGAACACTTTGCCGAGCCCGGCGATCCGCAATTCCAATCCAACCAGATCGCGGACGACGACCTTCACGAGTAGCAAGGGGTTAGCGGACTGCGGTGCGCCGGCTCGCGAGCGGGACTTCCCTTCAGCCGTCCGCTATGTTCACGAGGTCGGCTGTTCTTGTGACGGCAGGGATGGGAAGCGTCAGTTCGTCTACCGGCATTTGCAGATCGGGCATGGGGCGGGCGGAGAACAGCCGCCGGCAGGGTATTGCCAGCCAGCGGGCCCAGCGGGCAGACCAGGCGATGCGCGCGCTGTCCGTGGCAATCCCCGTATCCGCGTACATCTGGCGGTAGATCTTCGAGATAAGCACAAAAGCCAGGCGGCCCTGGCGCGATTTGATGAAGCTGGAGCGCTTCCAGATGGTTCGCAGGTTGTAGAAGGTGTCCCAGACCCCCTGGGTGCGGCGGCGGATCTCGTCCGCGGACATGACCGGGTGGTCCCAATACAGCTTGGGCCGCAGGGCCGGCGGAATGAGCCAGCGCCGGGTCAAGGGAATGTTCGCGATGCGGATGGGATTGGCCTCCATGCTCTTCTCCCAGCGCTGGAAGTCAACGGTTCCCGGGAACGGCGTCAGCATGACAAACTGCGCGAACGCCACTTGCGCCCGGTCCGCCACTTCGGCCGTGGCATCGAAGGTTGAGGGACGGTCGCTGGGAAGGCCGAAGATGAAGGAACCCAGCACGTACACACCGTGCTCCCGAAATGTTCTCAGGCGCTCCACCAGGTCCTCGCCCGCGGCATTGAAGTCCTTGTATACGTCCTTCAGGCCTTCGGGCGTGACCGATTCCACGCCCACCAGCGCCCCCTTGATGCGCGCCGCCTTCATGGCATCGAGGAAGGCAGGGTCTTCGGCGGCCTCCATGGTGATCTGGGTGAAGAAGCACATGTCCTTGGGAAGCTGCGCCAGCCGGTGCATCAACTCAAAACGATCCGCGCGCGTGGCCTTTAGTTGGTTGACCCGTTCCGTGTTGTTTTGGCGCTCAGCCAGCTTGATGTCGGTAAGTGTGACGGGATAGAAGTTGTCGTCCGCCAGGGCGATGAAGTTGAACCCCAGCCGCCGCAATTGCACGATTTCCTCGATTACGGTGTCCCAGGCGCGCTGGCGAGGACGCTGGCCGTCGGTGCGCCAGACGGAACAGAACGAGCAATGCTTCGGACACCCGCCAACCGTCTGCACCGATCCCCACATGTAGCGGTTGCGAGGCATCAGGTCCCAGCGGGCAGGAGCAAAATCGGACGCCTCGATCTGGCCGCCGTGGTAGACGCGCTGCGGAGCGCCCTCACAACAGTCGGCCACCACCTTTTTCCAGACTACGTCGCCGTCACCCTGCACCACGGCGTGCGCGCCACCCAACTCGTGCGCTTCTTCCGGATAGAGGGTGGAATGGATGCCGCCGAACACCACGTAGGCGCCCCGCTCGCGCGCCATCTTGCCGATGGTGTATCCGCGCAGCGCATTGGCCGTGTGGATACCGATGCCCACCACGTCTCCCTGCTCGATGCTGGCCGGGTCGAGGGCAGCAAGGGTCTCATCCACCAGCACGGGGTCGCCGTAGCTCCGAGGCGTGGCCGATGCCAATACGTAGAGCCAACGCGGAGTAATGACCGCCGTTCCAAAAGCCACGTCGCTGGGATTAACAAGGTGAACCCTCATTCTGGACTGCTCCTCGACTTAGTCAGAATACACGCTTGGCAGGTCGAACAACTGCTTGTTCGCTCGCGTGGCTCAATTGAAACCAGTAGACAGGACTACAAAGCTGCGCCTACCCCGGGGATTCTACCCCAGACTGGCCCTGTACGCACCAACTTGTCGTTAGTTTTGTGCAGTTTTGTCGAAGCGGCCAGGGGGCCCGCGTCAAACTGCCTATACCCCAATCACCGCCACTAGCTCCTTCACCGCTTCCGCGCTCTTGTTCAAAGCAGCCTGCTCCTCCGGCGTGAGCTTGATCTCGATCACATCCTCAATGCCCCGCGTCCCCAGCTTGCAGGGCACGCCCACGAACAGTCCTGAAATGCCGTATTCACCTTCAAGATAGGCGGCGCAGGGAAGGATTTTCTTCTTGTCCTTCAGAATGGCCTCGGCCATTTCGGTGACGGCCGCCGCAGGCGCGTAGTAGGCGCTCCCCGTCTTCAGGTACTTCACAATCTCCGCGCCGCCGTCGCGCGTACGCTGCACCAGCCGTTCAATCGTGGCCGCGTCCATCAGTTCGGTGATGGGAATGCCGGCCACCGTCGAATAGCGCGCCAGCGGCACCATGGTGTCGCCGTGCCCGCCCAGCACGAACGCGGTCACGTTCTCCACGCTCACCTTGAGCTCTTCGGCGATGAAGGTGCGGAAGCGCGCCGAATCCAGCACTCCTGCCATGCCGATCACGCGGTTGCGCGAGAACTTGGAAATCTTGTAGGCCGCCTGCGCCATCGCATCCAGCGGGTTCGACACCACAATCAGGATGGAGTTGGGCGAGTTGGCCACCACTTTGCCCACCACGTCCTGCATGATCTTGTAATTGGTGTTGAGCAGGTCGTCGCGGCTCATGCCCGGTTTGCGCGGGATGCCGGCCGTAATCACCACGATGTCCGAACTGGCCGTATCGGCGTAGTCGTTGGTCCCCAGAATGTGGGAATCGCGCTTCTCGATGGGCATGGCCTGCAGCAGATCGAGCCCTTTGCCCTGCGGCACTCCCTCAATGATGTCAATTAGCACCAGGTCGGCCAGTTCCTTGGCCGCCATCCAGTGTGCCGCGGTTGCGCCCACGTTTCCCGAACCTACAATTGTCACTTTCCTGCGCATGGTTCCCTTTCCGCCAGCGGCGCCGGCAACACCTGAATGGTTACATCAGAACTGGATTGCATATAACTGATTCTACGCCACTAATCCGCAGCCGTGGAGGCTTTGGCCGCATCCATGTTGCGGATGATGTGGCCGGCAAATTCGCTGGTCTTCACCTTGGTCGCGCCCTCCATCAGCCGCTCGAAATCATACGTCACCGTCTTCTGCCTGATGGTGCGCTCCAAGGCCTCCTCGATGCAGCGCGCCGCTTCCTTCCAGCCCAGAAAATCAAACATCATCATCCCCGAAAGAATCACCGAGCTGGGGTTGATGACGTCCTGGTCGGCGTACTTGGGAGCGGTGCCGTGCGTGGCCTCAAAAAAGGCGTATTCGTCGCCGATGTTGGCTCCCGGAGCTATGCCCAGCCCTCCCACCTGCGCCGCGCAGGCGTCGGAGATGTAGTCTCCGTTCAGGTTGGGCGTGGCCAGCACCTGGTATTCGTCGGCACGGGTCACCACCTGCTGGAAGATGGAGTCGGCGATGCGGTCGTTCACCATGATCTTCTTCTTCCATTTGCCCTTGCCGTGCGAGGCGCAGATCGCCTCTAGCACCTGCCGTACCTCGGCGTAAACCGCCTCCCGAAACTCGGCCGTGGCGAACTCCAGTCCTGGTTCCACCCGCGCAGCGTTCTCCTCCACCGTGATCTGCGGATTGCGGTCCTTGTTGTCCAGAATCCAGCTCTCGCGCTCGGTAACGATCTGCTCGCGGAACTCGTCGCGCGCCACCTCGTAACCCCACTCACGGAAGGCGCCTTCGGTGAACTTCTGGATGTTGCCCTTGTGCACCAGGGTGACCACGCTGCGGCCGTTCTCCAGCGCGTAACGAATGGCCATGCGCACCAGCCGCTTGGTGCCGGTGACGGAGATCGGCTTGATGC
>CAYRII010000061.1:0-11740 GCA_964424245.1 uncultured Terriglobales bacterium
ACTCGGGATCAAAGATTTCAGATGAGGCCAGAGGATTGGAGCCGTCGGAGCCGCCGATCAGGAGCACGCGGCCATCGGGCAGGCGGGCGGCGCCGTGCGACTGGCGCGCGCCGGAGAGCGTGCCGGCGAAACTGAAGCTGTTGCCCGCGGGGTCGTAGATTTCAAGCGAAGAGAGCGCGCCGGAAGAGTTCGAGCCACCGGCCAGCAGGATGCGGCCATCGGCCAGCACGGTGGCGGAGTGTCCGGAGCGGGCGTCGAGCATGACCGCGCCGAGGTCGCTCCAGGAGCCGGAGTTGGGATCGAAGGCCTGGACGGCGTTGGTGATGCCGCCGGACGCAGTGGTGCCGCCGAAGACCAGCACGCGGCCGTCCTCGAGCAGCGCGGCGGCGCCGCCGGAGCGCGCTTCCGCCATGGAAGCGCCGTCCTGCCACGTCCCTGTGGCCACTTGAGGAGCCGAGCCCGTCATCACCAGGGCCACACCAAACACCAGAACCATCGCGACAACCCAAAACTTTGTGGCGCGTGTCATAAACGTCCTTTTTCTCCGCCTCTCGGCGTGCATGTTACAAAAACTGGAAACGTCTCCTGCCAGTCCAAACGCAAGGGCCCTATCAATTCCGCCGCTGGTCTGAAAGGAACAAGCGGACAGCTGGGAGAGGAGTGCTCTGAGTCTCAGGCCGAAGGCAAAACTGGGCAATACGACTTCGGTGGGGGCGGCATGGCACTTAAGTAACCAGGGGGTGGTTACCGTTCCGGGAGCTGGCCCTGGGGCCACAGTCAAGAGCCGGGGAGCGTCCCTTCCCGCAGGTGACACCCTTCCGCAAAGCGTGAATACTAAGGACATGAAAACAGGCATCATCGGCCTGCCGCAGGTGGGCAAGACCTCGCTGTTCAAGATCCTGACCAGGGCGCACCTGGAGGTGCACGGCAACCCGCGGGAGGCGCACCTGGGCGTGGCGCGGGTGCCGGACGAGCGCCTGGACAAGCTGGCTGCCCTCTACCAGCCGCGCAAAACGGTGCATGCCTCGGTGGAGTACGTGGACGTGGCGGCCATTGGCCAGGAGGCGCTCAAGGAAACGGCCTATGCGGCTTCGCTGCGCAACGTGGATGCGCTGGCGCACGTGGTGCGCGCTTTCGACGATCCCGCCATTGCGCACGTGGGTGCGATGGATCCGTTCGGCGACGTGCGCCACGTGGACTTTGACCTGATGGTGAACGACCTTGGGCAACTGGAAAAACGGCTGGAGCGCGTGGAGAAGGACCTAAAGAAGATGAAGTCGCAGGAGCTTATCCGCGAGCAGGAACTGCTGCTCAAGGCCAAGGCGCACCTGGAGGGCGAGCGCCCGCTGCGCGAGATGCAGATGACGCCAGAGGACAAGAAGCGCCTGCGCGGCTTCCAGTTGCTGAGCGAGAAGCCGCTGCTGGTGGTGGTGAACGTGAACGAGACTGCCGACTTGGGCGCGGAGCTGGAGCGCGCGGCGGAGCGCCACGGTCTTGCGGAAACGGCGGCGCGGGCCAACAGCGGCGTCACCGCCATCTGCGGCAAGGTGGAGGCGGAGCTGGCGGAGATGGAAGACGCCGAGGCGGCCGAATTCCTGGCCAGCTACGGGCTCAAGGAGAGCGGCCTGGCGCGCCTCATCCGCAAGACCTACGAACTGCTGGGACTGATTTCCTTCTTCACCGTGGGCGAGGATGAGTGCCGCGCCTGGACGGTGGCGCGCGGCGCGCGCGCCGTGGAGGCCGCCGGGGCCATCCACTCCGACCTGGAGAAGCACTTTATCCGCGCCGAAACCATCCGCTGGGACGACCTGCTGGAAGCCGGCTCCGAAGCCGGCGCCCGCGCCAAGGGCACGCTGCGCCTCGAGGGCAAGGACTACGAAGTAAAGGACGGAGACGTGGTGCACGTGCGGCACAGCGGGTGAAGTTCTCAGTTCCCGGAGCGGGTGAGAGCGAGAATCGGAAAACAAAAAGACAAAGAGCGGCCGGAAGCCGCTCTCTGGAAAGCAGGTGGCTGTCGAACTCTATTTGGCGGGCTGGAACATACCGTCACAAGCCCAGGTCACGCTGCCATCCGCGTTGCCCTTGCCCTTGCAGGTTCCGCTGCCCTTCAGGCCCTTAAGCTTTCCGGTGCCCTCCATCAACTCCCACTTGTCCTCGCCGGTTACGAAGGCGCCATTCTTCAGGGTTGCGGTCCCCTCATACTTGTAGGAGGCGATGTCGCCGTTCTCCATGGTATCGACGTAGTAGCCGTGAATTTTCGCAGCGTTGCCCTTGGTGTCAGACGTCGAGGTGTCGACGCCTTCCTTGGTCTTGACCCCGGCGATGGTCATGGGCTGGGTCCAGACGCACTTGGCCTGACTGACTCCGAGAGAATGGTCGGGATGATGAGTCACCGGAATGGCATTCATTTTTTCCGCTTTCGCGCACTTCACAACTCCGGAAGCCTTTTGCGCAACGGCCCCGATGGACAGAACGAAGATGACACAAACCACAGGAAACATCTTTTTGAGCATAGTTCCTCCTTGCATGTTGTCGTTGGGAATGGGGCCCCACTATACACCTGCGCTGCGGCGGCAGCGAGCGACACGCGGGAACCAGCAGGCGTCTGCTATCCTCACTACTCTTCCGATGAGCACCAACCCCATCCTGGTGAGCGTGCTGCTGGGTTTGACGGCGGCGGCCGCCAACGCCTTCGGCGGCGCCATCATCGTGCAGCGCCACTGGGAGCGCCGCTACCTGAAATATTTCATCGCCCTGGGCTCGGGCTTCATGCTGGCCACGGCGCTGGTGGAGATGATTCCGGAAAGCCTTGCATTGCGCGGGCGGGAGGCGCTGATCTTCGTGCTGGCCGGATATCTGGTGGTGCACTTCTTCGAGCACACGCTGGCGCCCCACTTCCACTTTGGCGAGGAAACGCACGCCGACGAATTTGCCCATCCGCACCGCAGCTATTCGGTGCTGCTGGGTTTGATGATTCACGCCTTCTTTGACGGCATCGCCATCGCCTCCGGCTTTCTGGTGTCGGCGTGGCTGGGCTGGGTGATCTTTCTGGCGGTCTTCCTGCACAAGGTGCCGGAGGGTTTTACGGTGGCCTCGGTGATGCTGGCCAGCGGGCGCAGCCGCGGCGTGGCCTGGGGCGCTTCCGCGATGCTGGGAGCGGCCACCCTGGGCGGGGTGCTGGTGATGGCACTGCTGCGCCAGGCGGTGAGTGCGGCGCTGCCGCTGGCGGCCGGCGTCACCCTCTACGTGGCCGCCACCGACCTATTGCCCGAGGTCAACCGCGAGCCCGGCATCCGCATGGCGCTGGTGGTTTTTCTGGGCGTGGGCCTGCTGTTCCTGATGGATGCGGCCTTCCGGCTGCACTGAGCAGCAGCTATTCCACAATCTGCCGTGCGGTGTAGCCCTCGCGCGCGATGATCTGCACCTTCAACTGCTTGCCCTTTTCGTCCAGCACCTTGAGCGGCCCGCTGCCGTCGGGCGCCACCAATTCCACCTTGATCTTGCGGTAGCTGCCGTCCTGGCGGCTGTTGGTGGGCTTGTAGGAAAGGCTGTACTGGTTGCGCGTGATGGCGGCGATTTCGCGGAAGATTCCCGGCAGCTCGCCCTCGAAGATGGGTTTGTACCAGCGGCCGCCGGTGAGGATGGCGAAGTGGCGCATCTGGTTGTCGGCCTGCAGGTAGGTGAGGCTGGTGATGGGGCCCAGGCCGCCGCGCGATTCATAGTAGCGGCGCAGAGCCTCGCCGGTGCTGATGCTGAAAATAGTGACGTTCTGCGTGGCTTTCACCTTGGCCAGCGCGCGGTCGAGGGTGAGCTTGCTGAAGGTGTCCACGCCGGTGGAGACCAGGATGACGTACTTGCGGCCTTCGATGCCGTCCAGCCGGTCGAGCGTGTCGTAGAGAGCGTCAAACAGATTGGTCTCGCTGAAACCGGGGATGCGGAGCTGGCCCAGCGCGGCGTAGACGGCTCCTTTGTTCTGCGTGAAGTCCACCATGATCCTGGGCTTCATGTCGTAGGCCACCACCGCCACCCAGTCCTGGGGCTTGAGCGAGCTGGCGAACTGGTAGGAGGCGTTGAGCGCGTCGTAGACGAAGTAATAGCTGTTGGAGGCGAACTCCACCAGCAGCACCGCCGTGATGGGTGCCTCGGACTGCTGGAAGGAAGTGACCTTCTGGGCGACGCCGTCTTCCAGGATGCGGAAGTGGTCCTTCTGCAGGCCGGGAACGAATCCGCCTTCCTTGGTGAGCACCAGGACGTCGAGGTTGACCACGGGCACGTCCACGCGCAGGGAGTAATCGGCCAGGCCCTCGGGCGGAGTGCGGCGCGGAGGCGGCGGTGGAGGCGGCTCTTCCTTGCGGCGCGGAATGGCGATGGGGCCCACGTCGGATTGCGGGCCGCCGGCCTCGGGCGGAGCGGGCTCCGTGGGCTTGGCCTTGGAGGAGGATCCTTCCTCCTGCTGCGGCGTCTGGGCGAAGACGGCTTGTGGAGCGAGCCACAACAGGGCGACGGCCATGGCCAGCAGCAGGGCCAGACCTGCCGCCGAGGCCGTCACCGCGAACGTTCTGGAGTTTGCGCCGCTGCGCTGCATGGTTTTCACTCAGGCCTTTCCCGCGAATTTCCTATGCTAGTATAGATGCGCGAAGGGTGATTTTTGATATCGGCATTGTGCCCCGGCGCCACCTTCCCCCAAACCCTTGCGCGCGGTGACGGGGCGGAAAACCGGTTGGCATGAGATCAGTTGTGGTATCCCGCCTGTGGTTTCTCCTTCTAGCCGGCAGCCTTGCGTTTGCCGCCGACCGCCCCAATGTGCCCACCATGGCGGTGGACGAGGTACGCGCGGGCATGCGCGGCGTGGCCTACACCGTCTTTGAAGGCGTGAAGCCGGAGCCCATGGAAGTGGAGGTGCTCGGCACGCTGAAAAACGTGCTGGGACCGCGCAAGGACGTGATCCTGGTGCGGCTGCGCGGGGAAAAAGCGGAGTACACGGGCGTGGTAGCCGGCATGAGCGGCAGCCCGGTATACATCGCAGGCAAACTGGTGGGAGCGCTGGCCTTCCGCATCGGGCTCTTTTCCAAGGAGGCCATCGCCGGGGTAGTGCCCATCGCTGACATGCTGGAGATAGAAGAGCTGGATACGAGCATTCCGGCGGAGAGCATGAAGAGCGCGCGCCCGGGGATTGCTCCCCAACGCAGCGCGTCGCCGGGCGCAGCGGAGATGGACGAATACGCCGCGGCGCTGCGGCCCATCGGAGCTCCGCTGGTGTTCTCCGGATTCAGCGAGGAGGTGGTGCGGCGCTTTGCTCCGGAATTCGCCGCCGCCGGTATCGTGCCTGTGCAGGGCGCGGGTTCAGCCAGCGAAGAAAAACAGCCGGAGCCGCTGGAGCCGGGTTCCGCCGTCACCGCCGTGCTGGTGCGCGGCGACATGAACATTGCCGCCGCCTGCACCGTCACCCTGGTGGACGCCGGGCGCCTTCTGGCCTGCGGCCATCCCTTGCTGCAGTTCGGCATGGTGGACATTCCCATGAACAAGGCGCGGGTGCTGGCCACCGTGGCCTCGCCCATGAACTCGTTCAAGATCGTCAACGCCACCGAGCCCGCAGGCACGTTCGTGCAGGACCGCTTCGCCGGCATCCTGGGGCGGATGGACCGGGTGCCGGAGATGATCCCCGTGCATCTGACGCTGCGCGGCGGGCCGCAGCCCAAGGAAGTCCACTATGAAGTGCTGAACAATCCGCGCCTCACGCCGGTGGCGGTGATGGCCACGGTGTTCAACGCGCTGCGCGGCGGCAACGAGTACGGCGAGGAAGTCACCTACCGCCTGGCGGGCCGCATCCGCGTGACCGGCTATCCCGACGTCACCATGAACGACATGTACGCGCCGCCGGAGACCAATCTGCCCACGGCCTTTGCCGTAGCCCTTGCCCTGGGGGCCAAGTTCAACCAGATTTTCGTGCATCCTTACTCACGGCCCACCATCGAGGGCGTGGAACTGGACTTTGACCTGATCCCGGAGCGGCGCTCGGCGCGGCTGGAGAGCGCTCGCACCGACGTGATCGAGGCGCGGCCCGGAGAGGAAATGACCATTGAAGCCGTGCTTCGTCCCTATCGCGGCGAACGCCTGGTGCGCCAATTGGCGGTGCGCATTCCCGCTTCGGCGCCCAAGGGCCCGCTGCGCATCCTGGTGAGCGACGGCGACACGCTCGACCGCATGCGCCAGCTCAGCCTTCCCTTCGGCCGCCCGCTGGACCTGGCCTCGACCATCGCCCTACTGAACAAGGACCGCGTCAACCATCGCCTCTACGTGAGCGTGCTGCAATCCAATCCGCAGGCCATGGTGCAGGACAAGGTGATGCCCGCGCTGCCCCTTTCCGTGATGAACGTGATGGATGGCCTGCGCGGAACCCGCGAGATGGTGGTGACGGGTGAGTCCGCCATGGGCGAATCCTCCACACCGCTGGATTACGTAGTGAGCGGGGCGCAGGTGCTGAGCGTGATGATCAAGTAGAGATAGGATTTCCGTTCCATAGCGCGCAGTGCCCGTGAGCCGGTATCCTGAACCCATCATGAAAAAGCTCCTTGCCGTCCTCCTTTTGTTCTGCGCCGCGGCCGCCTGGGCCGAAGGCACGCGCACCTGGCAGCAGTCCCGCTTCGAAGAGTTTCAAAAGGGCACGGCCAAAGGCGTGGCCATCGAGAGCCGGGGCGCGCTGGTGCCGGCGCCCGCGTTTCCCTCCATCTCCACCACGCCTTCAACCTACCTCTGGGCGGTGGCCGCGGATGGCGACGGCAACGTGTACGCGGCCGCGGGAGCTCCGGCGCGCGTCTATCGCGTGGGCAAGGACGGCCGGGCCACGGTCATCTTCAAGCCCGAGGAGTTGCAAGTGCAGGCGCTGGCGATGGGCGCGGGCGGCGCCATCTTCGCCGCCACCTCGCCCGACGGCAAGGTGTACCGCATCACGCCCGCCAAGGACGCCAAGGCGGCGGCTTCCAAAGAAGAAAGCCGGGGCGGAGAAATGCCCGTGGATCCGGCCTGGACTGCGGCGGTGTATTTCGAACCGCGCACCAAGTACATCTGGGACCTGGCGCTGGACAAGGAAGGACGGCTCTACGTTGCCACCGGCGACCGCGGGGAAATCTTCCGCGTGACTGCGGCTGGCGAAGGCGCGCCGTTCTTCCAGAGCGATGAAGCGCACATCCGCACGCTGGCGCTCGACAAATCGGGAAACCTGATCGCGGGATCGGACGGCAACGGCCTGATCTACCGCATCTCGCCGGCGGGCGAAGCGTTCGTGCTCTACAGCGCGCCCAAGAAGGAAATCACGGCACTGGCCGTGGATGGGGATGGCAACATCTATGCTTCCGGTCTGGGCGAAAAGCGTGCGGCGCCTTCAGTGGTGAGCCTGCCGCCGGCCACAACGTTCACCGCCACGGTGACGGCGCCGGCCCTGCAGCAGCCGGGAGCGCCGCCCCCGCCGGCCATCCAGCCGACGGTTTCCGCGCCTCCACCGGCAACGTTGACCGTGGCGCCGACCAGCGCCAGCGGCGGGTCGGAAATTTACCGCATCGCCGCGGACGGCTCGCCGCGCACCATCTGGAGTTCGCGCGAGCACCTGGTGTACACGCTGGCGCAGGGCGCCGACGGGCGCCTGCTGGCCGGTACCGGCAACCAGGGCCGCATCTTCGCCATCGCTGCCGATGGCTCTTACGCCGACCTGGTAAAAGCCAGCGCCAGCCAGGTGACGGCGCTGGCCAAAGCGCCGGGCGGCGGCTGGTATGCCGCCACCAGCAACCTGGGAAAGATCTTCCGCGTGGCCACAACCGGCGAGAACGAAGCCACCTTTGAGAGCGACGTCTTCGATGCGCGCATCTTTTCGCGCTGGGGGCAACTGGAAGCGCGGGGCACGGGCGCGTTTGCGATCCACGCGCGCAGCGGCAACGTGGACAATCCGGAGCGCAACTGGAGCCCGTGGAGGAAAGTGGACCTGGAACGCGGCGGGCAGGTGGACGCGCCGCCGGCGCGCTTCCTGCAGTGGAAGGTGGCGCTCAAGGCGGGCGCAACGCCGGCGCGCCTGGAGAGCGTGACCGTGAACTACCGTCCCAAGAACGTGGCGCCGCAGGTGGATGACGTGGCGGTACAGCCGGGCGCGCGCTTTCAGGCGGTGCCCAAGCCGTCCACCGACTCGGTGCCGGTGAACGTAGGTGCATCCTCCAACACCCAGCCGCCGCAGCGCTTCGAGGCGCAGGTGCCGGCCATGCGCGACAAAGGCTCGGTGGCGGCGCGCTGGACGGCGCGCGACGAGAATGACGACGATCTGGTGTTCTCCCTCTACTTCCGCGGCGACGGCGAGAGCCGGTGGAAGCTGCTGAAGGACAAAATCAGCGACAAGTTTTATTCCTGGGACGCTTCGCTGCTGCCCGATGGCGGCTACACCTTGAAGGTGGTGGCCTCGGACGCGCCCTCGAACTCGGCGGCCGATGCGCTCGAAGACTCCCGGGAGAGCACGCGCTTTGAGCTGGACACCACGCCGCCGCGCATCGTGGGACTCAGTGCAACGCGCACCGCCGGCGGCCTGCGCGTGACTTTCCGCGCCGAGGATTCCTTCTCTCCCGTCAAGCGCGCGGAGTATTCGCTGGACGCCGGGGAGTGGCAACTGGTGGAGCCTGTGGGCGGGATCGCCGATTCTGTCACGGAAAGCTACGAGTTCACGGTTCCGTTGCCCGCGGGCGCTGCAGGCGAGCACGTGGTGGCGGTGCGGGCCTACGACCGCTACGACAACCTGGGTGCGGCCAAGGCCGTAGTCCCGTAACCCGGCCGCGCCATCGTTTACACTCTGCCCATGCGCGGCTTCTTTTACGCGGCGGCCTGGCTGCTGGTGAGCTGGTACGCCACCATTCCCTCATTCTGGCTGGCGATCCATCCCTTCACCGGATTCTGGCGCCGGCGCCCGGGCTCGCCCTACAAAATCATTCTGCCGCTGTGGGTGGGCATGATCGCCGCCGCTGCCGGCGCCACCTATCCGTGGCGGCACGTGCGTTTGTATGAGACGCCGTACTCCTGGATCGCGGGCATTGCGCTGTTTGCCACCGCCATTTCCGTCTATCACGGCGCGCGCGGCGACATGACTTCGGCGCAGGTGATGGGGCGCGCGGAAGTCCAGCCGGAGAAGCACGAGCAGAAGCTCGCCACCAGCGGCATGCACGGCCGCGTCCGCCATCCGCTGTATCTCGGACACCTGCTGATGATGTCCGGCTGGACCGTGGGCTCGGGACTCGCGGTGTGCTACGCGCTCGAGGCCTTCGCCATCGTGACCGGCGCGCTCATGGTCCGCCTGGAAGAGCGCGAGCTGGAGCAGCGCTTTGGCGATGCCTACCGCGAGTACAAGCGCCGCACTCCGGCGCTGGTGCCGCGCCTGGCGCCGCCGGGGAGCGCAACGTGAGGTTCGAGCTCTTCATCGCCGCGCGTTACCTGCGCGCCAAACGCCGCCAGGCCGTGATCAGCGTGATCACGGCCATCTCCGTTGCCGGAGTGGCGGCGGGCGTGGCCTCGCTGATCATCGCGCTGGCCATCAACAACGGATTCCGCCAGGACCTGCAGCAGCGGCTGCTCGGGGCCTCAGCGCACGTCAGCCTGCTGCGCGCCGCCAGCGACGGCATCGCCGACTGGCGCGCCCTGCACGCCGCCATGGAGCGCCAGCCGCACGTGGTGGCGGCCGCGCCCGCCATCTACGAGCAGGTGCTGGTCTCGCGCGGCGCGCGCGCCAAGGGCGTGGTGCTCAAGGGCGTGCTGCCGCAGTTTGAAACCCGCGTCAGCGACCTGCTGCGGCAGGTGAAGCTGGGCTCGGCAGCGTCGCTCGATCCCGAGGCCGCCGCGCCGCAAGACGATCTCCCCGAGTTCGCGGGCACGGGGCCGAAGAACCTCGCGCCCATCGTGCTGGGCAAGGGACTGGCCAACGATCTGGGCGCCACCGTGGGCTCGGTGGTGCTGGTCACGAGTCCCCAAGGCGAGCTCACGCCCTTCGGCCTGGTGCCCAAGTACGTGCGCTTCCGCGTCACCGGCATCTTCGACTCCGGCTTCTACGACTACGACACAGCGTGGGCGTTCACCCGCCTGGCCGACGCGCAGCGCCTCTTCGGCCTGGGCGACGTGGCCAGCGTCATCGAGTTCCGCATTGACGACATCGACCGCGCCGCCGAAGTGGGCCGCGCCCTCGAGCGCGCCGCCGGCGCAGGCTACGCCTCCACCAACTGGATGGAGCAGAACCGCGCGCTCTTCCGCGCCCTGAAGCTGGAGCGCGTGGTCACCTTCATCACCATCGGGCTCATCGTGCTGGTGGCCGCGCTCAACATCCTGATCTCGCTCATCATGATGGTGATGGAAAAAACGCGCGACATCGCCGTGCTCATGTCCATGGGCGCCAAGCGCGCCCAGGTGCGCCGCATCTTCATCGCCCAGGGCCTGCTCATCGGCGTGGTGGGCACCGCGCTGGGACTGGCGCTGGGCTACGCCATCTCCTGGGCGGGCGGACACTACAAATGGATCTCGCTGGCGCCGGAAATCTATTCCATAGACTACGTGCCCTTCGCGCCGCGCCTGGTGGATGGCGTCATCGTGGCCGCCGTGGCGCTCATCATTTCGCTCGTGGCGACGATCTATCCCTCGTGGGCCGCCTCGCGGATCTTGCCGGCGGAAGCGCTGCGCTACGAATAGCCACGGGCACGCTATACATTCACCTTAGGCGCCAGCCTGAAGCTCAGCGGCCCAGGTAATCCACGATTGCTTCTCCAAATTCCCCAAGGTTTCGGTCGTCAAACCGCACGGCCAGACCGAGCACCTCGCGCCGTCGTTGCGGCTTACCGGGGCGGTCGCCACTAGTCGGATCGTGCCTTCGCTATGGCCGCCGATCTCGATTTCAGCATGCGGCTGCACCATCTTCCAGCCGTCCGGTACCCGAAGCTCGACCGATGCACGCCGCGGCTGTGCCGAGTGGTTGTAAACGCGCGCTTCGATCGTCACGGTAGCTCCCGGAAGCACGGACTGGCGATAGGGATAAGCCCGTATCCAGTACGGATCGAGGCCGAAATTGGGATCATCCCAGGGAAAAACCACAGCCAACAATCCGATGCGCTGCTCCAGTCTCTTCCGTGTCTCCCGCAGGTACTCCGTTGACACCGGCAAGGCGCCCCAGTGGGATGCCAGCAGCACATCAGGATTCAGCCGCAGCAGTAGGGCGAGGCACTTGAGGTAGCCTTGGCCCTGCCGAAGGAAATTTCGGTTGTGGCTGGTGTGGTCGTCGATGCCCCAATTGTTGAAAGAATCACCGACGTGGAACACGCGGATTCCGTCGCGTTCGATGAGCAGGCCAGCATGGTAAAGCGTCTGGCCAGGGAAATGGAACGCGGTGAGCTTGTATTCCTTCCATGCGATGGTTTCCCCCTCCGATAGGACATGGTCCAGCGCGACCGGCTGTGCGGACATGGCAGGCATGGTGTACGCGTGCGGATGGCGCAGGATATCGGCCAGCTCGGCCTGCGCGTAGACGCGGGCGCGGTTCATGTGCCGGAACCAATTCACGGACTCAACGTGGTCATCGTGGTAATGGCTGATCCAGACTGCGTCGACCGCGGTGAGCTTTTTCTCTGCAAAGAGGCGGCCGAGTTCTTCTATCGGCTTCAGCGGCCCGGCGTCGAACAGAAAAATGGAGCCATCGTCCGACTGGATGTACCAGGACGTATCGCCGACGCGGTGC
>CAYRII010000062.1:0-11662 GCA_964424245.1 uncultured Terriglobales bacterium
TTCCCAGCCGCAAGCGCTGGCGCCCGACCAGGCAAACCGCGCGCGACTTTCGCCCATCGAGGAAAGCGGCCGTCGGCTCTACCTCTCGGTCTGCGCGTATTGCCACGGAGCTGCAGGAGACGGCTTCGGAATCAACGCTCCCAACCTGCCGGTCCCGCCCCGCGATCACACTGCGACCGCCTACATGCGCCAGTTCGCTGACGGCGATCTGTTTCAACTGATCAAATTCGGTGGAACCGCTACCGGCCGTACGGCTTACATGCCCGCCTGGGGGCAGCGCTTTAGCGACCGCGAGATCAACGCCCTGGTCGCGTATCTGCGGGTCCTGAGCAAGACCCAGTCGAAGCACGAAGTGTCGCAGGCCGTGCCAACGCAATGAGTACCTCACCAATGCGAGGTAGAAAGCTAGCGGGAGCTTCCTTGCTGTAGATGATTTTGTAGCTGTCCTTGCGCTCTGAAACCGCAGACTTCAACAACTTTCAACGAGTGGGCCGCAACTCGTTCAATCGAATACAGCGAGAATCCTCAAGATTCCATAGATTTCACCAAGGGCGCTGAACCTGGTTCGGGACCAGGGGGTCGGAGGTACAAATCCTCTCTCCCCGACGAACTTTTCCCAAGCGGCTACGCCTTACTGCTATTCCCTTTCCGGAACCGTTCCAGTTTGGAACGAGAGCGCGGGATTTTTTGTGTTCATGGACAGCCATGCCGACCTCTTTCCGTGCATAGTTGGGTACTAAGGCAGAGGTGTGCCATTGTGCCGAGCGATAGTTTCAGGGGACGTCTCAGCCGACACCGCCGCTTCACCACTGTCGCTCGTGATTTTCAGTGTGGACGGTCAGCGCTACGCCCTACACCTGCATGCAGTCGAGCGCGTGGTCCACATGGTCGCCGTCACGCCACTGCCCGCTGCGCCCGACGTGGTCCGTGGCGTGATCAATCTAGCCGGACGTGTCCTTCCAGTAATTGACCTTCGCCGCCGTTTTGGTTTGCCCGAACGCGACTTCATTCTAAGCGACCAACTCATCATGGCCACTGCGGGCGAACGCACGGTCGCGCTTTGGGTCGATACAGCTAGCGGAGTAGTTGAGCGACCGGGGCAGGAAGCTGTGCCGGCCGACGCGATCGTGCCTGGTCTGGAGCAGGTGGAAGGAGTCGTCAAACTCCCGGACGGGCTGGTGCTTATTCATGACCTCAAGAGGTGCCTGTCCTTGGAGGAGGAAGAAAAGCTACATCAAGCGCTGGCGGCGAACCTGGGAGAGGAACCATGACGCACGCGAGTTCTGAGCAACTGCTCTCAGACGTAAGTCAGTTCGTCGAAGCCCGCTTGGGACTGCACTTTCCGCAGGAGCGCTGGCGAGACCTGGAGCGCAATGTGGCGGCAGCAGCACGGCAACTCGGGCATTCGGAAGTCCTTTCCTGCCTGCGCTGGCTCGTCTCGTCCTCGCCGAGTCAGAAACAGATTGAGGTGCTCGCGGCGCACCTCACGGTGGGCGAAACCTATTTCTTCCGGGACAAGAACACTTTTGACACCTTGCAAGAAATAGTTTTCCCGGAACTGCTGCGCGCGCGGCTTCAGGAACGCCGTCTGCGCGTCTGGAGCGCTGGCTGCTCCACCGGTGAGGAGCCTTATTCGCTGGCCATCCTGCTCCACCGGCTGATTCCCAGCCTGCCCGACTGGAACATCACCATCCTCGCTACGGACATCAACCTCGAAGCCCTGGGAAAGGCCAGGGCCGGCATCTACGGCGAGTGGTCCTTCCGGGGCACGCCGCCGTGGGTGCGGTCGAACTACTTCGGGAAGGCCAGGTGTGGACGGTATGAAATCGCCCCTTCGATCAAGGAGATGGTTTCTTTCTCCTACCTCAATCTTGCAGAAGACGCATACCCGTCGCTGGTCAACAATACGAATGCGGTGGACCTGATCCTCTGCCGCAATGTGCTGATGTACTTCTCTTCGGGGCGGGCGAAAAGGGTAGTTGAGAAGCTCTATCGCGCCCTGGTAGAGGGGGGCTGGCTGATGGTTAGCGCCAGCGAGCTTTCTCAATCGCTGTTTGCCAAGTTCACGACAGTGAACTGGCCGGGCATCATCTCTTACCGGAAAGAACCGCGAAATGAAGCAGGGGTTGCGGACGCGGCCGTTTCCTGTGGCCTGGCGGAAACGGAAGCGCCTCGGCCCACCTTGGCGGTCACTGCCTTTCCGACACTTCCCCCCGAAACCGAAGCGGAGCGGGCTGCCGGTCAGACCGACGGCGGAGATTCTCCGCCCATCCCGGAGTCCCCGGAGGTCGGGAGCAGCCAGACCTCTTATGAGTGCGCATGGGCACTCTATCAGCAGGGTCGCTATGTGGAAGCAAGGGCAAGCCTGGAGCAGTCCGCGAGTGAGGAAGGTGGCGAAGCAGCTCGCCTCGCACTACTGGCGCGCGTCTGTGCCAACGAAGGCAGGTTGCCAGAGGCGCTCGGTTGGTGTGCTCGGGCCATCGCATGCAACAAGCTGCATCCCGGCTACCACTACCTGCGCGCCGCCATCCTGCAAGAACAGGGAGAAGCGAACGAAGCCGCCGCTTCTCTGAGGAGAGCGGTGTACCTCGACCAGGACTTCGTGCTGGCGCACTTTGCGCTCAGCAGCCTGGAGCTGCGCCTCGGAAACCGGCGCGCGTGGAGAGCCCATCGCAAGGCCGCATTGTCCGTACTGGGCGCCTACTGCCCAAATGACATTCTGCCCGAATCCGATGGCATGACCGCGGCCAGGTTGGAAGAGATTATCCGCAACGTGGAGGCTTGGGAATGAAGGAGGGTGTTGCCCATTCCGAGCAGGCGGAGATCTTCGATTGGGCCGACGTATACCGTCGCCTAGGAGCTGCGGAGTCTGCGATCGCCCAGGTCTGGGCGCCGACCATCCATGAAAAGCAGGAGATACTGGAACAGCGAGCGGCAGTGCTCGCGGCGGAAGCTCCGCTGACCCATCTTCTCGGCGAAGAGCTGGAAATCATTGAATTCTCCGTCGCGCATGAGCGCTACGGTATCGAGGCAACCTACATCAAAGAAGTGCATCCGCTCAGTGAACTGACTCCTCTTCCCTCGACGCCGCCGTTCGTGCTCGGCGTAGTCAATGTGCGTGGCCGAATCCTTTCGGTGCTCGATATCAAGAAGTTCTTCGAGCTGCCGGACCGTGGCCTCACGGACTTGAACAAGGTGCTGATCGTCGAAGCCAACGGGATGGAGGTGGGCTTGCTCGCAGACGCAGTCCACGGAGTGGCGCGCATCCCGCTAGCGACATTACAGGGTCCGCTGCCGACCCTGACAGGGGTCCGGGCGGAGTACTTGCTGGGAATCGCCCCTGAGCGGCTGACGGTGCTCGACGTACAGAAGGTCCTGGGGGACCCGAAGATTCGCATTCATGAGGAGATTCATTCCTTAAGTCCGAAGGAGGTGGGGCAACTATGAAATGGTTTCTCAACCTTGCCACCCGGACCAAGCTGTTTGCCGGCTTGGGAGCCATGTTGGTGCTGCTGGGAGTAACGGCGGCAACAGCGTTTGTAAGCATGCAGCGCCTGCAAGCTTCGCAGGCCAGGCTTTACGAGCACGAGTTTGCGATCTCCGTCTCCCTGAGAGAGCTCAGTAACAACCAGAACGGCGTTCGCTCGGCCCTGTTGACTCTCATGCTGGCCCAACGGGCAGAAGACCGGGAAGCGGTGCGCCAGGAAATCCGGAGGCGAAACCAGGATGCGGACGAGCTCGTGGCGCAACTCCTGGATCTGGGCAAGGACGAGCCTGGGTTCTCCGCGCGAATGGAAGAGTTCCATTCCATTCGGTTGGCATATCGGCGGACGCGCGATGAGGAAGTCCTGCCCTTGATTGAGGCGGGCAAGACCGAGCCGGCGCTGGGCCTCATCCTGGGCGTCCAGGCGGACCGCGATGAAAGGCTGCGGGCGATTGCGAGGGAGTTGGGAGACGAAGCGAAGGAAAGAACTCGCCTGGCGGTCGCCGCGGGCGAGCGGAGCGTCCGCCAGACGCTGCGGACATTCGCCGTGCTCTCCCTTGCAGCGCTTGCCCTGGCTGTTATCACCGCCTACGGCCTGAACCGCATCATCGCCAGTCCTCTGCGGGAGGTTTCCCGCGCGGCCGAACGGGTGGCGGCCGGCGACCTGACGGGCAATCTCAGCCTGGACAGTCGCAAGGACGAGGTCGGGATCCTGGCCGCGACTTTTCAACAGATGCTCGACAACCTGCGCCAGATGACCCAGGAAATCAAGGAGGGAATCAACGTGCTGGCCAGCGCCGCCAGCGAAATCCTGGCGGGCACCACGCAGGTCGCTGCCGGTGCATCGGAAAGCGCGGCAGCCGTCAGCGAGACGACGAGTACGGTCGAGGAGGTAAAGCAGACGGCGCACGTTTCCAGCCAGAAGGCCCGCTTCGTGTCGGAAACGGCCCAGAAGTCGGCGCAGGTTTCCCAGGGCGGGCAGAAATCGGTGGAGGACACCATCGAAGGCATGAATCGCATCCGCGAGCACATGCAGTCCATCGCCGAGAGCATCGTGCGCCTCAGCGAGCAGAGCCAGGCCATCGGAGAGATCATCGCTACCGTGAACAACCTTGCGGATCAATCCAACCTGCTGGCGGTGAACGCTGCGATCGAGGCCGCCAAGGCGGGCGAGCACGGAAGAGGGTTCGCCGTGGTTGCGCAAGAAGTCAGAAGCCTGGCGGAACAGTCCAAGCAGGCAACCGCACAGGTGCGCAGTCTGCTGGGCGACATCCAAAAGGCGACCAGTGCTGCGGTCATGGCGACCGAGCAGGGAAGCAAGTCGGTGGAAGCGGGTGTAAGGCAATCAGCGCAGGCGGGAGAGGCCGTACGCAAGTTGGCCGAGAGCATTGGCGAGGCGGCGCAGGCGGCCACCCAGATCGCTGCTTCCAGCCAGCAGCAGCTGGCTGGCATGGATCAGGTTGTGCAGGCTATGGAGAACATCAAGCAAGCTACGTCCCAGAGTGTGACCAGCACCACACAGGTGGAGACAGCGGCACGCAATCTGAACGACGTAGGACAAAAGCTGAAGGCGCTCGTGACCCATTATCGGCTCTAGGCCGGGCGGAACCGCCCTCGCACGTCACGTTCTGCCCGCGGCAGGAGGCAACGTTGTGACGATCGGAAGAAAGATCTTCGGAGGGTACAGTGTGGTTCTCCTGTTCACGCTCATGGTCGCAGGAACGAGCCTGTACGTGAACCGGGTGGCGCAGGAGTCTTACACCCGGTTTCTCGATCTCGACCAGCGCCTGCTCACAGGTGCGTTGACGCTGCGAGTCACCTCGCTGACGCAGTCTGCGAACTTTCGCGGCTATCTGCTCTATGGCCAGGAAGAGTTCGTCGAACGGTGGAAGCAGGGTCGGGACGGCTTCCAGCAAGAGATGGAGGAAATGCGCAGGATGGTCACCAGCGTCGAGGACCTCAACACGCTGGAAGAGATCGCAGCCCTCCAAACCAGGTGGTCCGAGGCTCAGTTGCGAGTCATGGAACTACGCCGGCAGGGCAAGGAGCGCGAGGCGCGAGAGATGGCTTTTCGTGAGGTGCTTCCGCTGCGTGAGGATCTTCTGGACAAGCTTTCTCCCTTTGTGGAGCGCAGGACGCAGGTATTGGCCGCGGAGCGCCAGGAACTCGCGGCGGAGATCTCGCTTGCTTCCCGGCTGATACTGGCGACTTCCCTGGTGGCACTGCTCTCGGGACTGGCCATTGCCCTTCTGCTGACGCGCCTCATCGCCCGCCAGCTCCGCGAGGGAATCGCGCAGATCACGTCTTCCTCAGCCGAGATCCTCGCAACCACGGCACAGGTAGCTTCCGGGGCGGCTGAAACCGCCTCCTCGGTCAACGAAACCACGACTACCTTGGAAGAAGTGCGCCAAACCGCGCAGCTCTCTGCGCAGAAGGCGCGCTATGTCTCGGAGACCGCCCAGAAGGCGGCGCAAGTCTCCCAGCGTGGCAAGGAAGTGGTCACGGAGAACCTGGAAGGCATGAACCGGCTGAGGGAACAGATGGAGTCCGTTACCGGAACCATCGTCAGGCTCAGCGAGCAAGGACAGACGATCGGGGAAATCATGAGCACGGTCAACGACCTTGCTAACCAGTCGAACCTGCTGGCTGTCAACGCCGCGATCGAGGCAGCCAAAGCCGGCGAGCACGGCAAGGGCTTCTCCGTGGTGGCGCAGGAGGTCAGGATGCTTTCGGAGCAGTCGAAGCAGGCGACCGCACAGGTGCGCACGATCCTGTCGGACGTGCAAAAGGCCACGAGTGCAGCCGTCATGGCCACCGAACGCAGCATGAAGGCCGTGGAAGCGGCCGTCCGCCTGGCAGCCGATGCGGGGGAAGCGATCAGGAGTCTCAGCGAGAGCGTTACGGAGTCTTCCCAGGCCGCCACGCAGATTGCCGCGTCCAGCCAGCAGCAATTGGTGGGCATGGACCAGATCACGCAGGCGATGGAAAGCATCCGCCTGGCGACAACCCAAAACGTGGCCGGCACCAAGCAGGCAGAGCAGGCGGCACAAGATCTGAACACCTTGGCCGCGCGGCTGCGCTCGTTGATTGAGAGTAGCCGAAACGGAGCCAGGGGCGCTGGTCGTGGCGAACACCCGGAGAGAGAGGCGCACCGGAGAACGTCGGTCACGGGCTGAGCGATAAGACCTATGCAGGAGAAGAACAGAGACTTTGTGAAACGGCTGCGGGCAACTTTTCAGCTCGAGGCGGAGGAGCGCGTCCGTGCCATCTCCGGCGGGCTGCTGGAACTGGAGAAGGCAGTATCGCTCGAGCGGCAGGAGGAGCTCATTGAGAAGGTCTTCCGCGAAGTACACAGCCTGAAGGGCGCGGCACGGGCCGTCAACTCATCCGGCATCGAGGAACTCTGCCAGTCCCTGGAAAGCGTGATGTCTGCACTGCAACGACGACAGCTCACGCTATCGGAGAACTTGATGGGCACCCTGGACGCAGCGATGGATATGCTCGAAGAGCTGCTGGCACCGAGCGCAGACGGACCAGCGGGCTCATCGCCGCAGATCCAGGCGCTACTGGAGCGCCTGGGACGCATCCTGGCAGGCAAAGCCGCAGAGCCTGGGCGTCCGCCCGTCTCCACCCTTCGAGACACGGTCCATGAAGAACCGCAGCCTAGTGCTGCGCAGGTCCCATACGTTGACAAGAAGGCCGCGCGTGCCACCAGAGAGGACGCACTGGCCACCGGCGATGCGGTTCGGATTTCAGTGGCCCGGCTGAATACGCTTCTGTTCGAAGCGGAGGAGTTGCGGGGACCGAAACTCGTCGCTGCCCAGCGCGCCGCCGAAATACGGGAACTGGCCGCATCTCTCGAAGACTGGAAGAAGCAGTGCTCCAAGCTAAACGCTGACTTGCGTGCCGTCCGGCAGGAACTCGAGGGCACACGGAACCGAAACTCATCCAACGGCATCCCATCCGGTGCAGTTCTGGCTCGCGTGCTTGACTTCCTGGAACGCACCGGCAGTGTTTTGGCAACTCTGGAGAACCGGTCCGCCGCCCTGGCGAACTCCGCCACGCAGGACCAGCACACCTTGGCCGCCATGGTGGACACGTTGCTCGAGGACATGAAAAAGGCCCTGATGCTTCCCGTTTCCTCGGTCCTGGAGAGCTTCCCCAAGATGGTGCGCGATCTGGCCCGCGACCGCGGCAAACGCGCCGGGCTGGTGATCAGGGGAAGCGAGATAGAGGCCGACCGGCGGATCCTGGAAGAGATCAGGACTCCGCTTGTCCACCTGATCCGCAACTCGGTTGATCACGGAATCGAACCTCCGGAACAACGGGTGAGGCAAGGCAAATCTTCGGAAGGCACGATCACTCTCCAGGTGGAGGCGCGTGACGGCGACAAGTTCGAGATGTTGGTGGCGGATGATGGCTGCGGGATTGATACCGGCGGCACGCGCGAAGCGGCCGTGCGCCTAGGTCTGCTGTCGCGGGAGCAGAACGAGCGGATGGATGACCGGGAGTCCCTCGCCCTGATCTTCGAATCCGGTCTCTCCACCAGTCCCATCATCACGGACCTGTCCGGTCGAGGACTAGGACTCGCCATCGTCCGGGAAAAAGTGGAACAACTGGGTGGAACTGTGAACGTTGAAACCCATCCCGGAGAGGGAACCAGCTTTCGACTCACGTTGCCCCTCACACTGTCCACCTTCCGCGGCGTGCTGGTGCGCGAGGGCGAGCTCTTCTTTGTCATCCCAACGGTCAGCGTGGAACGCGTGCTGCGAGTTCGTAGTGAGGACCTCCGCACCGTGGAAAACCGGGAGACGCTGCTGGTCAACGGCCAGGCCATTTCCCTGGTCCGGCTGGGAGAGGTCCTGGGCGTGCCTTCCAAGAAGACGAACGGAAACGGCGCCGACCAAGCCTATGCCGTGGTTCTGGGTGCAAGCGACAAGAGGATCGCCTTCCTAGTGGAGGAGGCCGTTGCCGAGCAGGAGGTGCTGGTCAAGAACCTGGGCCGGCAGCTATCGCGCGTGCCAAACATCGCGGGCGCCACTGTGCTCGGCAACAGAAAGGTGGTCCCAGTCCTCAACGTGGCGGACCTGATGAAGTCCGCGGTACTTGCCTCGCGTGCGCCAATACCGGAAGTGGGAGGTGGAGAGCAGGTCGAACGACGTGTGACGTCCATCCTGGTGGTGGAAGACTCCATCACGGCTCGCACCTTGCTGAAGAACATCCTGGACTCGGCCGGTTACCGGGTTAGGACGGCGGTGGACGGCGCGGAGGCCTTCGCCCTGGTGAAGAGCGAGGAGTTTGATGTGGTGGTCTCCGACGTGGAAATGCCGAGAGTGAACGGCTTTGATCTCACGGCCAAGATCCGCGCCGACAAGAAATTGGCTGATCTGCCGGTAGTGCTGGTGACGGCGCTGGAGTCGCGCGAAGACCGCGAACATGGCATCGACGTCGGCGCCAACGCCTACATCGTGAAAAGCAGTTTCGACCACAGCAACCTGCTGGAGGTCATCCGTCGCCTCACATAGGACGAAGGAGTTTCTCGAATGATTAATGTTCTCTTGGTAGAAGATTCGCCCGTCGTGCGCGACCTGCTGGCCTACATCCTGCATTCCGATCCCGAGGTCCGGGTGATCGCAACGGCGGCCGGTGGCGAAGAGGCCGTGGCGGCGGCACAGCGCACTCGGCCAGATGTGATCACCATGGATATCCACATGCCGGGAATGGACGGCTTCGACGCCACGCGACGAATTATGCAGGTCTGCCCCACCCCTATCGTCATCGTCAGCGGCAGTTCCAGCAAGCAAGAGACTGCCTGGGCATTCCGCGCCATCGAAGCCGGCGCCCTGGCCGTGGTCGGGAAGCCGCTGGGTCCGGGCGCGCCCGGCTATGAAACCGCCGCCGAACAGCTTCTCCGCACGGTGAAACTGATGTCGGAAGTGAAGGTGGTGCGCCGCTGGGCGCGTCCCAGCCGCAGTCCGCAGCGCGAGTTGAGTTCCTCCCCATCGGTTCCGGCCGATGTCAGGTTGGTCGCAATGGGCGCCTCCACCGGCGGCCCCCCGGTGCTGCAGACCATTCTTTCCAGTCTGCTCGGGGACTTTCCTGCGCCCATTGTCGTAGTCCAGCACATGGCAGCGGGCTTCATCGAGGGGTTTGCGGAGTGGTTGGGTCAAACATGCCAGCTGCCCGTTTGTGTCGCTAAACATCGGGCGGAACTCCTTCCCGGTCATGTCTACGTCGCCCCGGATGGGCGCGAGATGAAGGTAAGCGAAGGGGGAACAGTGCTGCTGGTGGAAGAGGCGCCCCGGAATGGAATTCGACCCTCGGTGGCTTCTCTGTTCCGCTCCGTCGCCGAAGCCTATGGCTCCACGGCGCTAGGCGTGCTGCTCACCGGAATGGGCAAGGATGGTGCGGAGGAGTTGAAGCTCATGAGGCAGCGAGGCGCTGTAACCATCGCTCAGGACAGCAAGAGTTCGGTTGTGTATGGCATGCCCGGCGAAGCCGTTCGGATTGGGGCTGCGGTCTACGAGCTTTCGCCGGAACAGATCGCCTCGGTGCTGCAAGGCCTTGTCCGGGGTCATGCCCTCAACCGCGGCCTGAAGCCATGGGGGGGATCATGAAGACAGCCGCGACGTTTCAGAAGAGAGAAGTCCACGTCCTGGTCGTGGAGGACAGCCCGACACAAGCGGAAAGCCTGAAGCATCTGCTCCAGGAGCATGGATACCGGGTCACCGTCGCGCCCAATGGCAAGCTCGCCCTGAGAGCCGCTCGGAGCGACCCTCCCACGCTGGTCATCAGCGACATCGTGATGCCTGAGATGGACGGTTTCAGCCTGTGTAAACAACTGAAATCGCAACAACCTCTGACGGACGTGCCGGTCATCCTGATGACCTCGCTCTCGACGCCGGAAGACGTCATGAAGGGCCTGGAGGCCGGGGCCGACAATTTCATCCGCAAACCATTCGATCGACCATCCCTTCTCTCCCGTATCGAGCACATCCTCTCCAACCGCAAGCTGCGCGCTGGCAGCAAGGTAGGCGTGGAGATGGAAATCGTGCTCGGCGGACAAAGACATCGCATCACCTCGGAACGCCAGCAGATCCTCGATCTTTTGATCTCGACTTACGAAGAAGCGGTCCATCTCAACGCGCAGCTACGAGAGAAACAGGAGCAGCTGGCGGCTCTGGCAGCGGAGCTGGAGAAGAAGGTGGAAGATCGGACTGCGGCGCTTGCGGCGGAAGTCACCGAACGCAGGCGCGCCGAAGAAGAGCTTCGGATTCTCCTGGAAGCGGCGCCGGACGCAATCGTTCAAGTGGATGGCCAGGATCGAATCATGTTCATCAATGCCCAAACCGAGCGGCTGTTTGGCTATGAACGGCACGAGCTTCTTGGGCAGCCTGCCGACGTCCTGGTGCCGGACCGCCTCCGCGAAACTTATAGGAGCCATCGCCGTGACTATCTGGCTCCCCCCGTCACTCGGCCGATGGGTGTCGGACTGGAACTCTATGGCCGCAGAAGAGATGGGCAAGAGTTTCCCGTGGAAATTACCCTCAGCCCGGTTGCAAAAGGAGAGGGCACATGGATCACGAGCATCCTGCGCGATGTCAGCGAACGCCAGCGCGCTGAAGCAACCACGCGCCGCCTGGCTTCGATCGTTGAATCAACCGATGAAGCCATCATCAGCACGGATTTGGGCGGCCAGATCCTGAGCTGGAACGAGGCAGCCACCCGGATCTTCGGTTACACCCCTGCCGAGGTCCACGAACGAAACGCATCTGTCCTGGCATCGGAGCAAGGAAAGCAGTGGTTTAGCGAGGGCCTCGAACGCGCCAAATGCAGTGAAGCCCTGAAAATCCCTGAGGCCAGCGCCATGAAAAAGGACGGCAGCCGTATCGAAGTCTCCGTAACTGTGTCGCCGATCCGCGACGCAGCCGGTATGGTAGCGGGCGTTTCCGCCATCGTGCGGGACATCAGCGAACGAAAGAAACTGGAAGAACAGCTTCGCCAGTCGCAGAAGATGGAAGCCATTGGCAGCCTGGCCGGCGGCATCGCACATGACTTCAATAACCTGCTCGGGGTCATTCTTGGCGCCGGCGAACTCGCTCTGCTGCGCCTGCAAGATGACGATCCGGTAGGCCGGTACGTCGTACAAATGCGCAGGGCCGGGGAACGTGCTTCGTC
>CAYRII010000063.1:0-11564 GCA_964424245.1 uncultured Terriglobales bacterium
GAGATCATGCCTAGTCTCGTGGGCTCGGAGATGTGTATAAGAGACAGTGCTGCGAATGTAGATGCCGTTGTCCGCATGGTGCGCCTGCATGCGAATGCGGTCTCCCAGAATGGCCCCGCCGGTGTAGGGACTGGTGGGATCCACGGCGATGATGCCGATGGTGCGGCCTTCGCGCCGGTAGTGGCGCGCCAGATGGTCCACCAGCGTGCTCTTGCCCGACCCGGGCGCGCCCGTCAGCCCAATTACCCGCGCTCGTCCACTCGCCAGAAACAGCGCCTTGAGCAGCGCGCGGGCGTCGGGCGAGCGGTCTTCGATGGCGGAGATGGCCCGCGCCAGCGCCCGCGGATCGCCGGCCCGTACACGCTCTACCCACGTTGGGATCTGGTCGGACACGGTCTCGAAGTTCGTAGTGTACCTTAAGGCCTCACCCCGAGCCGGGAGAAGAGAAAGGCGCGGCTTGCGCCACGCCTCTTCCCCTTTGCCGATTTGCCGCTGCTATTGCCCAGCCGTTTTCGGCTTGGCGTCCAGAAACTCCTCGCGCGCGGCGTTGCGCAGCAGGTCCGGCGGCACGATGCCCTGGGAGAGAACAAAGTCATGGAATTTTTGCTGGTCGAACTTTGCGCCCATGGCTTTTTCCAGCTCGGCGCGTAATTCCTTCAATCGCGAGAATCCGTAGAAGTAGGACGTCGCCTGCCCCGGAGCGCGGAAGGTGTAACGCTCCACCTCCTGATTGGCCAGAGCGTCGGAAAGACCCACGTCGTCCTTCAAGCGGCGGAAGGCCTGTTCCGGCGTCAGCTTGCCGGCCTGCAGTTCCGGATCCAGGAAGGCCCGCGCGGCGCGCTGCATGAGCGCCTGCAGAGTGATGAGCTGGCCTTCCAGCGGCTCGTACGGCTTCATGATGGATTCGGCGTAGAGCCCCCAGCCTTCGGCGTTGGTGCTGTTGAAGGCATAGAGGGCGCGCGCCGTGGAGACGCCCTTTTCCACCAGCGCGGCAAACTGCATCTCGTGTCCGGGCCGGGCCTCGTGCGCCGCCAGCGTCCAGGAGGCAGCCGCATAGGTGAAGTCGTCCATTCTCTGCGTTGCCTCCTTGGAGCCTGGAGGCGCGGGAATGTTCAGCGGCAGGATGAACTCACCCATCTCGCCGGTATTGCCCAACAGCCGCGGCGGGCGCATGTTGGGAGCGGGTACGGCGGCGCTCTCTGCCGGCGTGGCCAGGCGAATGCGCGCCTCGCGCTCGGGCAGCGTCACCAGGCGCTCACGCCGGATGATGGCTTCGATGTCCTTCAAGCGCTCCAGGTAGTGCGGCAGGATGGCTTCGCCCACCAACTGCTCCTTCTTGAGCTCGCGGATCACGTCGCGGTAGTCGCTGCTGGGGAACTTGCGCTGCTTGGCGATTTTGGCCGCGATGGCCTGCATCTCGGCCTGAGTGGCGTCAAAAGCGGCGTGCGCCTTGGCCGCCAGCTCGGCCGGAGGAATGTCCACGCCGAACTGCTCCAACTGGAAGGCGTACAGCTCCGGCGGCAGGCGGAAGTCGGTGCGCGCCTTGGGCAGAACCTCTTTGCGCAGGAAGTCGTCGTAGGCCGAAAGCTGTTCCTTCAGCCTGGCGTACGCCTCTTCGTACCCGTTGATTTTGTACCTGGCAAAAAGCTGCCCGATGCCCTCCACGAAGCGGGCGCTATTGCCCAGGTCTTTTTCCAGTTCCGACTTGAAAGGAGTCAGCAGCGCCGGATTCTCCATCGCCTCGCGAGTCAGCTCCATGCCGACCTCGGTCACCGGGCGGTAGCCTTCCTCCATCCCCGTGTAGCGCTTCAGGCGCACCAGCGCAGCCGGCCGCCTGGATTCGGGAATTTGATCGTCCAGGAGGCCGCGCGTGGCAAAAAAAATTGACCGCCCCACGTTGGAGTAGGGAACCTCGTATTTCTCGCGGAGCAACGAGCCGCGAACCTCCCGTTCGGCGGCCTGGATGAGGATCTCGAGGTCCTGTCGGACCTGGCGGTCCTTCTCCGCAGCCAAACGCTGGCGCAGCTCGCTGATGGCTTCCCGGAGGGCCTGGCGGCGACGCTCACGGAAGCCGGGTTTCAGGTCCGTGATGTTTTCATCGATGCCCTCCACTCCGGCCTGGGCAGCGCCCTCCGGTTCGAAGCGCGCTTCGATGGCGAGCAGCACCTTGGTGTTTTCGTTGCTGCGCTCCACCCACACGGGGAGTTTCGGTGCCGAAGGCGCAGCCTGCGCGAAAGCCGACGGCAGGGACAAGACAAGCAGGGACAACGCAGCGGCGCTGAGACGCGCCCCGTGGAACATCGTTGCCTGGTTCATGGAGATTCCTTTCCTTGAGGAAAAAGATGGTTCAGAGTCCTGGAGGTTTACGCACCACGACTGCATTCTGTTCCGTGCCCAGGATCGGGTTCAGTCCTTCAGCAGCTGGCGCGCGATGACCAGCCGCTGGATCTCGCTGGTGCCCTCGCCGATGGTGCACAGCTTGACGTCGCGGTAGAACTTCTCGGCGGGGTAATCCTTGATGAGACCGTACCCGCCGTGAATCTGCACGCACTCGTTGGCGCAGCGCACCGCCACCTCGCCGGTGTAGAGCTTGGCCATGGAAGACTCCAGCGTGGTTTTCTCGCCCCGGTCTTTCATGATGGCGGCGCGCATGGTGAGCAGACGGGCCGCGTCGATCTCCGTGGCCATGTCGGCCAGCTTCCACTGGATGGCCTGGAACTCGCTGATCTTGCGGCCAAACTGCTCGCGTTCCTTGGAGTACTTCAGCGCGGCTTCGTACGCGCCCTGCGCCATGCCCAGCCCCAGCGCGGCGATGGAGATGCGTCCGCCGTCGAGCACGCGCATGGCATCGATAAACCCATCGCCCTCTTTGCCCAGCAGATTCTCCGCGGGAATGCAGCAATCCTCAAAGATCAGCTCCGAAGTATCGCTGGCCCTGAGGCCCAGCTTGTTCTCCTTCTTGCCCGCGCGAAAGCCCTTGGTCCCCTTCTCCACGATGAAGGCGGAAAGGCCGTGGGTGTGCGCCGCCTTGTCGGTCACGGCCAGCACTACGGCCACGTCGGCGTGGTGCCCGTTGGTGATGAACGTCTTGGTGCCGTTCAAGACCCAGCAGTCCTTCTTGTGCACCGCCGTCATGCGGGCGCTGCCGGCGTCAGACCCGGAGCCGGGCTCGGTCAGCCCCCAGGCCCCCAGATGTTCGCCCGCAGCCAGCTTGGGAATGTATTTCCGCTTCTGCTCTTCCGTTCCTGCGATCCAGATGTGGTTCGTGCACAGGGAGATGTGCGCCGCCACGGTAATGCCGATGGAGCCGTCCACGCGCGAGAGTTCCTCGATGGCGAGCACGTATTCCACGTACCCCAGGCCGGCGCCGCCGTACTCGGCGGGAAAGATCACGCCCAGCAGGCCCAGCTTGGCCAGCTCCTGGATGGTGGACAGAGGAAACTCCGAGGCCTCGTCCCACTCCATAACATGGGGACGGATCTCGCGCTCGGCGAACTGGCGCACCGTTTTGCGCAGGTCACGCTGTTCGTCGCTTAGTCGAAAGTCCACATTGCTCCTTGCCGGAAAAAAGGACGCTATCCCGCCATTTGCGCCCGAACCAGTTCCGTGATCTCGCCCGGTCGCGGCTTGCGCTTGGCCTCTTGCGCGGAAAAGACCGTCCGGCCGTCCACCACCACGTCCAGAACACCCACTCCGGCAAAGCTCATCTTCGGTTTGATGCCCAATTGCTTGCGCAGCTCACGCTTGAGGCGACCCGCCTCTAGCAATTTGTCCAGTCAGGTGAAGCAGCGCTTGATTTCGACTTGCATGGGGTCACTCTCCCAGCCGCATCGCGGCGGTCTTCGTCTAGTGTATCCTCCGCGCGCGCCCGCCGCGAATCCTAGGAGCGGGCGGACTCTTCGCGCGCCAGCCGCTCCGCCTCGAACTTCAGCGCTTCAAACCAGTCCTGGTACATCGCCACGATGGCCTGTTTCATGCCGTCGCCGAAGAACAGCGTGGAGAAGCCGGAAAAGTCCTCCCACTGCTTCATCAGCGTGGTGCCATCCGGCTGCAGCTCGAAGCTGAACCAGTGTTCGCCGGTCATGCCGCTGCCCTTGCCCACCCAGCCGACTTTGTTTGGAGGCGAGCACTCCAGGATGACGGGTTGGAACGTCATGCGGCGGGGCTTGACCAGTTCCATGTGAAAGCGGCTGCCCTTCTGCCAGGGGTTTCCGTTCATCCACCGGCAGGGGCCAAGGACGCGGTTCCACCACGCCCACTGTTCCACGTGCTCAAATTTTTTCCAGATGTGATCCGGCCTGCACTTGGCCGTGGTTGAGTATTCGAGCCTGAATGCCATTCTGAGGTTAGGTCTTCCTCTCTTTGGGAGATGGATTTTTCCTGCAAATCGCGGCCACGGCTTCCAGCGCGCGCGCGCAACCCTCGCGGTCCACGTCGCGATGCGTCACAAAGCGCATGGCCACGGGACTGACGCCGTTGGCCAGCACGCCGCGCTGCGCCAGCTCCCGGGAAAATTCCGGGCAGCGGAGGCCAGTGCCGGAGATGTCGAAAATTACGATGTTCGTAGAAACCTTGGCGGCATCGAGCGCAATGCCCGGGAGTTGCGCCAGCCCGTGGGCCAGGAAGCTCGCGTTCTCGTGATCGCGCGCCAGCAGCGCCGGTCCGCTTTCGAGCGCCACCAGGCCCGCCGCCGCCAGAACGCCCGCCTGGCGCATGCCTCCGCCCAGCGCCTTGCGGTAGCGGCGCGCGTCATCAATGAACGCGCGACTGCCCAGCAGTAGAGAACCCACGGGCGCGCCCAATCCCTTCGACAGGCAGAACATCACGGAGTCAAACTTGCGCGTGACCTCCGCCACCGTTCGCCGCAGCGCCTGGGCGGCGTTAAAAACGCGCGCGCCATCCAGGTGAACCGGCAACCCGGCCGCGTGGGCGCGGTCGCAAATCTCGTCGGCCACTTCCTGCGGATACACCGCGCCGCCGGCCATGTTGTGCGTGTTCTCCAGGGCAATCAGGCCTGTCGGCGCACGGTAGTAAATCTTGGGCGCAATCCGTTTCTCAATCTCGTCCCACGAGAGGATGCCGTCCTGACCGCGCACGGGGCGCGCCACGCATCCGGAAAAGTGCGCCAGCATGGCCATCTCGTAATCCAGGATGTGGGCGCGCTCTTCGCAGATCACTTCCTGGCCCGGCCGGGTGTGGATCTTGATGGCAATCTGGTTGCCCATGGTGCCCGAGGGCACGAAGATGGCCGCCTCGCGGGCAAAGATTTCCGCCGCGCGCGCCTCCAGGCGGTTCACCGTGGGGTCCTCGCCGTAGACGTCGTCTCCAACTTCGGCCTCGGCCATGGCGCGGCGCATTTCCGGCGTGGGCAGGGTGACGGTGTCCGAACGCAGGTCCACGGCCTTCGCCCGGAGCGGCTCCTCCGGCGTCTCCGTCGCAGCTTTGGCAGAAGACTTCTGGGGCATGGTGTCAGCAGGCGCGTTCCCGCAAGGGAACGCAAGATTTGAGTCTAAATAATTTGCCGGAAAAAGGCGATGTCTGGACCCCGCACCGCTCAGCGCACCGGAGCAACAGTGGCGGTCGTTTCCCGTGGCTCTGCCGCAGCCAGAAAACGCTCAAAAACCTCATTGGACAACAGCCGCCCGGTGGGCGTCAGGCGTACATTCTTGCCCTCCACGGCAAGCAGATTCAGCGCCGCCAGTTCGCGGATGGTTGCGGCGAACTCGGCCAGCGCTGCGGAGCCGAAGAGAAACGAAATCCGCTCGAGATCCACACCATGGTTCAGCCGCAGGCCGAGAAAGAACGCTTCTTCGAGCGCCGCGCGCTTCCCCACTGGAGTAACGGTGACCGGCTTTCCCGCCAGAAAGTCGTCGAGAGAGTCGGCGGTGGCAAAGCGCACTGCGTCGTTTTCGCGGCCGAGGGCGGCCGCACCACGCATGCCTTCCGCGGGCAGCATGGAGTGCGCGTCCACGCCGAAGCCGCAATACGGCTGGCGCGTCCAGTACTTCCGGTTGTGTCGCGACTCCTTTCCCGGCCGCGCGAAGTTGGAAATCTCATACTGCGCCACTCCCGCCGCCTCCAGCGTTTCGCACGCCATGGTGTACAAACCGGCGATGGTGTCCGCCTCCGGCACGAAGTGCGCATGGTAGCGCGTGCCGCCCGCCATCAGCTCGCGGCCCAGGCGCGAGTCTTCATCCACCTCCAGCATGTAGACGCTGAGGTGCGGCGCGCCGGTTGCGACCGCCACCTGCAAACTCTCGTGCCAGCTCGCCGGCGTCTGCCGCGGCAACCCGGCGAGCAGATCGAGATTGATGTTGGTCACGCCGGCGGCGCGCAACCGTTCCAGATCAGCAAGCACAATCTCCCGCGAATGCAGCCGCCCGACTGCCGCGGCCTCGGCATCCACAAAACTTTGCACGCCCAGGCTCACCCGGTTGACGCCGCAACCGAGAAGCGTTTCCACCATCTCCGGCCCCAGCGTTCCCGGCGCGCACTCCACGGTGATCTCGGCATCCGGCGCGACATCGAAGTTCTCGCGGACGGCGCGGAAGAGTTGCTCCAACTGCGCCGGCGCCAGTACCGAGGGCGTCCCGCCGCCCAGATACACCGTGTCCGCTCGCGCCTCGAAACTTCCTCCAACCGCTTCCGCCGTCTGCGCCGCGCGCGCCATGTCCGCACATACTCGCTCCACGTACGCCGCAAAGCGCTGCGGTGAGAAAACGTCCGAGGCGAAGTTGCAGTAGCTGCACTTCGACCGGCAGAACGGCACCGAGATGTAGAGACCGAGGGGCATGGTGCAGGGGCGCAGCGGCGGCAGCGTCCCGATTCATTATCCCACCTGTCACCGGGGCCGGCGGCGCGCATCCAATATAGAATCGCCTGCAATGTCCCGACGCGTCGTCATCACCGGCATGGGTGTGGTAAGCCCCAACGGCATCGGCCGCGAGGCTTTTTGCCAGGCCATCCTCGCCGGCCGCAGCGGCGTAGGCCGCATCACGCGCTTTGACGCCAGCGAACTCCCCGTGCGCATTGCTGGCGAGGTGCGCGACTTCGATGAGCTCGCCTGGGTGGAGGCGCGCGAGCGCAAGCACGTTTCGCGCGTGGTGCCCCTGGCGCTCGCCGCATCCTCGGAGGCGCTGGAAGACTCCGGCCTCGAGCCGCAATCCCTGTCGCTCGCAGAAAAGCGCGCGGTGGGCGTCATCCTGGGCACCGGCGGCGGCGCCCAGGACTTTTCCGAGCACCAGTACCGGCTCTGGCTCGAGGGCAAGATCAAGCAGGTTTCGATTTTCAGCATCCCCAGCGGCACCATGGGCACGCTTTCCAGCGAAATCAACATGCGCTTTGGCTTCCGCGGGCCCAGCCACGTGGTGACTTCGGGCTGCACCTCGTCCACCGACGCCCTGGGTTACGCGCTACGCCAGATCCAGGCGGGCGTGGTGCCCGTGATTCTGGCCGGTGGCGCCGACGCCCCCATCGCCCACGGCATCATGAAAGGCTTCACCCTGATGAAGATCCTCACCACGTCGTGGAATGACGAGCCGGAGCGCGGCTCGCGTCCCTTCTCCCGCGACCGCGACGGCTTTGTGCTTGCCGAGGGCGCCTGGATGTTCGTGGTCGAGGACCTTGACCATGCGCGCGCGCGCGGCGCGCAGGTCTACGCCGAAATTGCCGGTTATGGCTCCACCTGTGAAGCGTTTCACCGCGTGCGCCTGGACGAGTGTGGCGAGGAGCCGGCGCGCGCCATGCACCTTGCCCTCGAAGAAGCCGGCGCCGCCCCGGAAGCCGTCGCCTACGTCAACCTGCACGGCACCTCCACCGAACTCAACGACCGCATCGAGACGCGCGCGCTCAAGCTCGCCTTCAACCATCACGCCGAGAAGATCCCCATGTCGGCGCTCAAGTCGCAGATCGGCCATCCGCAAGGGGCCTGCGGAGCCGCCGGCGTCGCGGCCACGCTCGTGGCCATGCGCCATGCCCAGATTCCCCCTACCATCAACCTTGACCAGCCCGACCCGGAGTGCGACCTCGACTACGTCCCCGAGCCCGGCCGCCGCGCGGAGATCGAAACCGCGCTGTGCAATTGCATCGCCTTCGGCTCCAAGAACTCGGCGCTGGTGCTCAGGCGGGCCGATTAGGACCGGCAAACCCCTTCACGGAGAGCGTGCAGGCCTTGGGCGATATCGCATCGGCGATTACCGAATCATTTGCTCTGTGGAAGACAAGACCTCTTCCCTCCGGGTCGTGCGTGTCGGGCATCGCAAGGGCGTGTATTGCTGAGTTGAGCGCGGTCGGCGGCTTTACTGTCGGCGAATCCTTTTCCCGGCCCCGAACGTCTATACAATATCCCTTTACCTCCGCATGGCAGACAGCCACCACGAAGAAGAAGTTCTCGGCAAAGCCTATGACAGCCGCCTGATGAAGCGGTTGCTCACCTACCTGCGCCCCTACAAGTGGCAGGTGGCGGTGGCGCTGGTGGCCATCGTGTTCAAGGCCGGCTTCGACGTGGTGGGCCCCTACCTCACCATGGTGGCGGTGGACAAGTACCTGGTACCGGAACAGGGCGGCCGCTCCGGCTCCATTCTGGATTCGTGGCTGAGTGCGGAGCCGCTGACCGGCATTGCCCAGGTGGCCGGACTCTACGTTGCTGCGCTGGCCATCAGCTTCTTTCTCGAGTTTGCGCAGACCTACCTGATGCAGTGGACGGGCCAGAAGGTGATGTTCGACCTGCGCAGCCAGATCTTTCGCCATCTGCAACAAATGCACGTCGGCTTTTACGACAAGAACCCGGTGGGGCGCCTCGTCACCCGCGTCACCACGGATGTGGATGCGCTGAACGAGATGTTTACCGCCGGCGTGGTCTCCATCTTCGAAGACATCTTCGTGCTCGCCGGAATCCTCATCATTATGCTGCGCATGGAGTGGTGGCTGGCGCTCATCACCTTCGCCGTCCTGCCGTTCATCTTCATGGCCACCATGGTCTTCCGCCGCAAGGTGCGCGATTCCTACCGGCGCATTCGCGTGGCCATCGCGCGCATCAACGCCTATCTGCAGGAGCACGTGAGCGGCATCGTCGTCTTGCAGCTCTTCAGCCGCGAAAAGCGCTCCTATGAGAAGTTCGAGAAGATCAACGCCACGCACATGGAGGCGTTCAAGGACGCCATCATGGCCCACGCCGTGTACTACCCGGTGGTGGAAATCCTCTCCGCCACGGCCATCGCCGCCGTCATCTGGTTTGGCGGCGGAGCCGTGCTGCAGCAAACCGTCACCCTGGGCGTGCTCGTCGCCTTCATGCAGTACGCGCAGCGCTTTTTCCGCCCCATCCAGGACCTGAGCGAGAAATACAACATCCTGCAGTCCGCCATGGCATCGAGCGAGCGCATCTTCAAGCTGCTGGATACGAAAGCGGAAATCGTTTCGCCCGCCCGCGCGCGCACCGCCGAGGGCCCCGGCCGCATCGAGTTCGACGGCGTCTGGTTCGCTTATCGCCAGACTCCCGGCTCAGGAGACGGCGCCAAGGGTGACGGCGCGTCGCGCCCCGGCGAGCCCGATTGGGTGCTGCGCGACGTCTCTTTCGTCCTCGAGCCCGGCCGGACGGCGGCCATTGTGGGACACACCGGCGCCGGCAAGACCACCATCATCTCCCTGCTGCTGCGCTTCTACGACGTGCAGCAGGGCGCCATTCGCCTCGATGGCGTGGACATCCGCGAGCTCGACCTCACCGACCTGCGCCGCCGTTTCGGCGTTGTCCTGCAGGACCCGTTCCTGTTCACCGGCACGGTGGAGGCAAACATCCGCCTGGGCACTTCCTGGATCGAGGAGGAAGCCGTGGTGCGCGCCGCCGAAGAGGTCAACATCGCCGACTTCATCCGCACTCTCCCCGGCGGCTTCCAGGAGAAGATGCAGGAACGCGGCAGCACGCTCTCCACCGGGCAGAAGCAGCTTATCTCCTTCGCCCGCGCGCTGGCCCATGATCCCAGCATCCTGGTGCTCGACGAAGCTACCTCCAGCGTGGACACGGAAACCGAAATCCGCGTGCGCGAAGCGCTCGGCCGCCTGGTGGAGGGCCGCACCTCGGTCGTCATCGCTCACCGGCTTTCCACCATCCAGCGCGCCGACGTCATCCTGGTGATGCACAAGGGCAAGCTGCGCGAAATGGGCTCGCACCAGCAACTGCTGGCGCAGCGCGGGATATACTGGAAGCTCTACCAGTTGCAGTACAAGGACCAGGAAGCCACGGTCGGCGCCGACGATTGACCCCGGCTTCCGCCGCCTTGCGGAGCGCCATGCACCTTCTGCGAACCTGGCTTGGGATTCTGCTTTGCCTTGCCGGCAGCCTGGCCGTGCAGGCGCAGCACGACTGGTCACCACCCTACGTTCCGCCGCAGGCTGCCGCCTCCCAGGCCCCGGCTGCGCCGCAGCCCAGCGTCCCTCCAGCAACCCCCGTGCGCGAGTTCAACGAGGAACCTTCGTCCGCTCCGGCGACCCCCGCCCCGGCGGCCCCCGCCCCGCCCGCCGCTGGCATGACCGCCATCGAGCGCGAGATGCGCGATATCGCCGAGCGCTTTGCCCCCGTCCTCTACCAGCGCCTCGCGGGAACGCCCGAAGACCACCGCTTTGACTATCCCACCAACTTCGACTTCGACGGCGACTGGGTAGGCAACAACAACTGGCAGAACGCCGGCGACCCTCGCTTCAAGCTCTGGGCGTTTGTTTACTACTCAGTAATCGAAGGCGAAGACCATTACTTTATTCATTACGCCGTCTTCCATCCTCGCGACTGGTCGCTCGCCGAGCCCGCCTACACCTCCATTCTCGACAAGCTGCAGGAGAAGTACAAAGAGATCGTGGGCGGAAAGGTCCGCAAGGAAGTCGAGTTCAACCATGAAAACGACCTTGAGGGCGCGCTGGTGATTGTGGACAAGTGGGCGCAGGGCGGCCCCACGGTGGTGGCCGTGGAAACCGTCGCTCACAACTACCTGCTGCGGTGGGTGACGCCCGAGGCCACGCACCTGCGCATTACCTCGGGCGGCGAGCGCCGCCGCCTGCGCCTCGAGCAGGGCCGCCCTCTGCTTTACATCGAATCGCAGAAGCACGGCATCCACGGCTGGCAGGGCGAGGAAGCGACCGACTCGCAGCCCATCCTGCTCCTGCGCCACGGCCCTCCCACCGAGTTCTCCTCGGTCCGGGACCTCAAGGCGACCTATGAACTGGTTTCCCTTTACAAGACGTGGTGGAAGCACGGCAGCGAGGCGCGCGAGCCCAACCTCACGTTTGGCACGGTGGTGGACTTTGGCGACCGCTTTTGCGCAGTCGCGGGAGCGCGGCGGCCCGCCTGCGAACTGGGCAAGGTGGGAGGCGCCATCCGCGGCGACTACGCCCGCCCCAACGCGGCCTCGGCGCCCTGGAACTGGATCGACAAGGACGATCCCGACCTTCCCCCGGGCGCGTGGTTCTTCGATCCCATCCTGATCCTCAAGCGCCACTTCGGGCAGTTCGACACGCCGGAAAAATACCTCTTCAACCCCTACCTGGGTATCGCGCCCGCGGAGCCGCCCGCCGCGGCC
>CAYRII010000064.1:0-11466 GCA_964424245.1 uncultured Terriglobales bacterium
CAAGGCGCCTGCCGACTTGGGCTACTTCGAGGGAGTGTGTAAGCCTGTTGTGGAAGACGTGCCCCTCAGCCGACGACACTACCTGTGTGACCTCGGCCAGGCGCCGGAAAGCTGATGTGTAGAGGATTCGATCTCGATCCCGTTGATACGGGTTGCGGTTGTCCTCGGGGCTGTCCTTGTGGCGGCGATCGGACCGCGCTGGGTTACGATCGTGGCTATCGCTTGCGCTCAACCGAACCCCCGCGCTCAATCTGCGGGCCGGCCCTCAATTTCCTCTGCGTCGACAGCTCAAGCATTCGCTCCGCGAGTAAACGCCAGATCGCCTCTCGAACGAGGGCAACATCCTCATTCTTCCGCCGGGCAACCTCGTCAATCAGAACTATAGGCTGGTGCTCAACGCCCTCGGGAAAGAACGTCAACAGCTCGTTCTCAATCTCACTCATGCAAGCCCCCTAGTCGCGACATTAAGCCGCCGATTATAGCCACCGCCCTGGTGGAAATCCTATGGATGTCATGTTTATCTGACGACAGTTTAACTTGACACAAGGCACACGTGTCAAGTAAAAGCGACAGGCTAAGGAGCTTCTTGAGCAATGGCTAAGCGGTCTAGAAAGGATTCGGAGCTGCTCCGCGAGATTGCCGCGCAGTTCCACAAAGCCATAAAATCCCGACATTTGCCGAAAGAAGAAGCAGCGCGAGTGCTAGGGGTGAGCCGTCAGACTCTCTACGCCTATCTCGGGGCGACCGCGATGCCGAACGCTGAGGTGGTCGCAAGAGCTCTTCATGCGTGGGACGTCAAGCTCAACTACCGAGGGCATACGATCGCAGCAGAGTGGTATGGAGAGAAAGGGCTTCGCCGCCCTAAGCCAGCTGAGCCTTATCAGCTATCGCTTCTCGATGCGATCGATTCTCTGGATAAGCGCGATGTCGAAGTTGCGATCACAAGAAAGGACCCTGAAAGGATAGAGCTGCAGGTAAGCCTCAAGTTTGTCGGGTAGGTCCTCGCCAGCGCACCTCAAATCCGCATGGGCATGACCACGTAGCGGTACTTGTAGTCCTCGCCGTCCAGGGGGCGAAGCTGGCCGGCGGACTGCTCGTCCTTGAATTCGAAGCTGACGTTGCCGGAGCCGGTGGCCTTGAGGAAATCCAGCAGGTAGCCGGAGTTGAAGCCGATGACCAGCGGATCGCCGTCGTAGCTGGCTTCGATGGAGTCCTCGGATTCGCCGGTCTCCATGGATGAAGAGGAGACCTTGAGCTCGTTCTTTTCCAGGCGCAGCTTGATGGCGCCGGAGCGCTCGTCGGCAAACTGTGCCACGCGCAGGATGGCGTTGTAGATGTCCGCGCAGGGCACGCTGACACTGCGCGTGGTCTCGCGCGGCAGCACCGCTTCGTAGTTGGGGAACTGGCCGGTGAGCATGCGCGAACTCAGCAGGCGGCTGCCCACGCGGAAGAAGAGCGTGGACTCGTCGCGGCCGAACTCCACCGTCTCCACACCATCGGATTGCAAGAGCAAATGCAGTTCCGCCATGGCCTTCTTGGGGATGAGGGTGCGCATTTCTCCGGAGACGCCTTCCAGCTTGGCGCCGCTGTTCTCGATGTGCGCCAGGCGATGGCCGTCGGTGGCCACCATGGTCATGGACTCCGCCTTCAGCACCAGCAGAGCGCCGTTCAGGGTGTAGCGTGATTCTTCGTTGGAGATGGCAAAAATTGTTTTTGAGATCAGCGTGTGCAGGATGGCTGCGGGCAGCGTCAAAGCTCCAGCCGCGGGAAAGACAGGCACGCTGGGAAAATTGCTGCGCGCCATGCCCACCATTTTGGTGTTGGAGCGGCCCAGGCGAACCTGTACCCAGTGGTTCTCCAGCAGCTTGATGCTCATATCGCCATCGGGCAGCAGCTTCATATAGTCGTAAAACTTGCGCGCGGGAATGGTGCAGGAGCCGGGCTTTTTCACCTTGGCGGGACACGCTGTGCGCAGGCTCAGGTCAAGATCCGTTGCCGTGATGGAGAGCTTGTCGCCCTCGGCCTCAAACAGGAAGTTGGAGAGGATGGGGATGGTGGTCTTGCGCTCCACCACACCCTGGGTCGCGGCCAGTTCTTTCAGTAAGTCGGACCTGCTGACGCTGATCTCCATGGCTCTTCCTTCCGCCGGTGTGTTTCTGCTCCGCCTAAGTTATATCAAAACCAGAATCCTTGAAAGCTGTAGTAGCAGGGACGGTGGAAATGTGGACGCCGGCTGCGCCAGGGGCAATCTGCACAAGGCTGCGGCTGTAACTGGGATGTGAATTGGAGGTTGCTGCCATGGCGCAGCCTGCCAATTTCCGGGGACGCAAAAATGTTGATGCCGAAGTTTCCACGCTATGCACAGGCGCTCCACAGGGCACGAAGGGGAAATCCTGGCCTGGAGAAAGAAAGCGGCGGCAACTCCAGCAGCGTCAACTCAGGATCTCCGTCAGCTTGTTCAGGACCCTGTTCAAATCCTTATCGGTCTTGCGCGAGTTCTCAATCTTGCCCACGGAGTGCAGCACGGTGGTGTGGTGCTTGCCGCCGAACTGCCGCCCGATCTCCGGCAGGGAGGCCTCGGTGAGGTGCTTGGTCAGGTACATGGCAACCTGGCGGGGATACACGATGGCGCGGGAGTTGTTGCGCGTCTTGAGTTCGGAGACACGCAGCCCGAACTGCTCCGCCACCGCCTTCTGGATGGAGTCAATGGTGACGCGGCGGTTCTGCGAGTCCAGCAAGTTCTTGAGCACCTGCTGCGCGGTGAAGAGATTCAGCGGCGCGCCGGTGAGCGAACTGTAAGCGATCAGCCGGATCATGGCGCCTTCGAGCTCGCGCACGTTGGAGCGGATGTTGGAGGCGATGAACAGCGCCACATCGGTGGGCAGCGTCACGCGCTCACCCTCCGCCTTCTTCTGCAGGATGGCCACTTTGGTTTCGAGGTCGGGCGGCTGAATGTCGGCGATCAGCCCCCATTCGAAGCGGCTGCGCAGGCGGTCCTCGATCTCCGCCAGCTCCTTGGGCGGGCGGTCGCTGGCGATCACCACCTGCTTCTGCGATTCGTGCAGGGCGTTGAAGGTGTGGAAGAACTCCTCCTGGGTGCGCTCCTTCTGCTTGAGGAACTGGATGTCATCCACCAGCAGCACGTCGACGCTGCGGTACCGGTCTTTCAAACTGGCCATGCGGTCGTAGCGCAGGGAGTTCACCACATCGTTGGTGAACTTTTCGCTGGTGACGTAGCAGATGGAGGCCTGCGGCTGGCGACGCTTCACTTCGTGCCCGATGGCCTGCATCAAGTGGGTCTTACCCATGCCCACGCCGCCGTACAGGAAAAGCGGGTTGTAGGCCTTGGAGGGCCGCTCGGCGACGGCCTGTGCGGCGGCGTGCGCGAACTGGTTGGCGGAGCCGATCACGAAGGCGTCAAAGGTGTAGCGCGGGTTGAGCTGCGCGGCGCTGTCCCAGTCAAAGCGGCCCTGCTGCGGCCGCGGGCCCTGCGTGCCGACGGCGGGGAAACCGCCGTCGTGGCGCACTGGCTTGGCGGTGGGGTCTTCGTCGGCGGTGACGAACTCCACGTCTTCAAACTCGAGCGCCAACATCTCGATGGCTTCGCGGATCAGGTCGCCGTATTTCTCGCCCAGGTGGCGGAACTCGGGCGTGGGCACGCGCACCACGATGACGTTCTCGCGCGTATGGCTGAAGCGCGTGGGCTTGAGCCACGTGTCGTAGGAATGGCGGCTGATCCTCTTTTCCAGGCGGTCGAGGATGCGCGCCCAGGGATTGGGAGGAACGGCTGCGGCTGACGATAAGGACAGGGACATGAAATCAAAACCAAAACATCACGGCCGCGACCTCGACCGCGCTGGCTGCTGGGTTAGGGTTGGAACTCAAGCAGAACGTATGCTGAAAAATTACAGAGCCGCATCCTACCACGAAAACTTTCCGCCTGCGGAAATCCTCCCGCGGAGTTTTTCCGGAGCGCATTCTTTTGAACGCTCCGCGCGCATTTCTGTCAAGTAGTAACTTTGTTACTGTCGCGATGGTGGTGCAGCAGAGATTGGTTCGTCTCGCCGCGGCCCCTAACGGATGAAAGTCTGCAGGAGGCGCAGCAGGCGCCGCAATTGCGGCCCGCGGAGAGCTTCGGGTATACTTTGCGTTTGTCCCAGCACAATATTTTGAAGCAGGAGTGCAATCTTTCATGCCGAAGCGCACATTTCAACCCAACCGCCGTCGTCGCTCCAAGACGCACGGCTTTCGCCGGCGAATGAAGACCAAGGCAGGACAGAAAGTGCTGTCACGCCGTCGCGCCAAAGGGCGCAAGCGCGTTTCCGTGAAGCCGGGATTCCGCGAGTAACCCCGGCAACCCAGGTTGTGACCCGCAGCACTCCAATTCCGCCAGCGGCGCGCTTTCCGCGGACGGCGCGGCTGCGCAAGCGAGTTGATTTTGACCGCGTCTACCAGCAGGGCCGGAGGCACTTCGGCGGCCACCTGACAGTGTTTTTTCTGCGCCGCGAGGATGGGCCCCAGGGGACGGCGGAGTACACCGGCCCGCGCGTGGGATTTACCGTGGGGCGTGCGCTGGGAGGCGCGGTGGTGCGCAACCGCATCCGTCGCCGCATGCGAGAAGCGGTGCGGCGCCACCTGGCGCAGCTCCAGGCGCCCGTGGACCTGGTGGTGCATCCCCGCAAGTCGGTGCTCAAGGCCCAGTTCGCCGAGCTCGACGACGAGGTGGGCCGCGCACTGCAAGCGGTGGCCGCCGGCCGCGGAGAAGGAAGGCGGAAAGAGTAAAGAATGAAAACACTGCTGCAATTCTCGCTGCTGGCATACAAGCGCGCGCTTTCGCCGCTGCTTCCCCCGGCCTGCCGCTTCGTTCCCAGTTGCTCGGAGTACGCCCTGGAAGCTGTGGAGCGCCACGGTGCTTGGCGCGGCGCGGGGCTTTCCGCGTGGCGCCTGCTGCGCTGCCAGCCGCTGGCGCGCGGCGGCTACGATCCTGTACCCGGCAAGCAACCGGCGAGAATGCAAGCGGGCCGGCCGCTGAGACTTCGTGACGGCGGGGCGATTTGAGCGACTTCCAGAATCCCCAACAGGATCCCGGCATGGAGCGCCGGCTCCTTCTGGCCTTCGCGCTGACCTTCCTGGTAATCGTCATCACGCAGCCGCTGATCTCGCGCTACACGCGCAAGGCCGAGCCGGCCACACCCGTCGCGGAGGAGCCGTCCCTGCCGGCGGCGTCGCCCGCGCCGGCGGCACCGCCAACGGAAGGCGCGGCTCCGCCCGCGCCCGTGGTCGCCATCCAGGCCGCGAGCGAAACCGAGGTTGTGGTGGAGAACGATCTCTACCGCATCGTCTTCACCAACCGCGGCGCGCACGTGAAGTCCTGGGTGTTGAAGAAATACCAGAACAAGCCGGAGGGCGAGCCGCTGGAGCTGGTGCATCCCGCGGGAGCGTCCAAACATGGCTACCCGCTCTCTCTGTGGACCTACGACGAAGACTTGCGGCGCCATCTGGACGAAGCGCTGTACGCAACCAGCCAGAGCGGCAATCTGGTTGCGCCCGCCACGCTCACCTTTGAATACGCCGACGGCGAAACCACGGTGCGCAAGAGCTTTGCCTTCGATCACAGCTACGTGCTGGAGGTGGAAACTTCGGTTACCCACAAAGGCGGCGCGGTGCAGGCGTTTCCGGCATGGCCGGCGGGCTTCGGCGACCAGGAGAATTCCCTTGCTTACGCCTCGGCGCGCATTATCTGGCAGAACGGCGGAAAAATTGAGCGCCTCGAGGCCACGAAAGTCAGCGGCGGCAACACGCTCTCCGGCCCCCTCCACTGGGCGGGGACGGAGGACCAGTACTTCGGTGCCGTCTTCCTGCCGGACCAGCCGGAAAAGGCAGCCGCGGTCACGCTGCACCAGGCGCTCGAAGTTCCCAAGAACCCGGAGAAGCCAGATCCGGGCGAGACCGAGAAAGTCTCCATGCTGGGCGTGGCCGTGGGCGACGTGGGCGGCGCAACGCGACAGCGCCTTTTCGTCGGCCCCAAGGCCATTGACGTGCTCGAATCCGTGCACGCCTCGCTCACCCGCGAGGAGCGCGCGTTGCTGGGGCCGGGTGCGGGCGAGGAGGCGCACGGTCCCGACCTGCGCGGCATGGTGGACTTCGGGTTCTTCGGCCTCATCGCGCGCCCGCTCTTCCTCTGGCTCAAGTGGACGCACGAGCACTGGGTAGCCAACTGGGGCTGGTCCATCCTGGTGCTCACCGTCATCATCAACGTGGCGCTGTTTCCGCTCAAGCTCTCCAGCATGAAGTCGTCGCTGAAGATGCAGAAGGTGGCGCCGCAGATCAAGGCCGTGCAGGAGAAGTACAAGAAGTACAAGTTCAACGACCCGCGGCGCGCGGAGATGAACCAGGAAGTCTCCGCCATCTACAAGAAGGAGAGCGTCAACCCGGTGGGCGGCTGCCTGCCCATGCTCATCCAGTTTCCCTTCCTCATCGCGTTCTACACCATGCTGCAGGTGGCCATCGAACTGCGCCACGCTCCCTGGCTGTGGCTCAAAGACCTTTCGGGGCCGGACCCGTACTACGTTCTGCCCGTGGGCATCGGGGTGAGCATGTTCTTCGTGCAGAAAATGACGCCCCAGGGCGCGATGGACCCGATGCAGCAGAAAATGATGAACATCATGATGCCGGTGATGCTGGGCGCCATCAGCATCACGCTCTCCTCGGGCCTGGGACTGTACTGGGCCATGGGCAACGTCATTGCCGTGGTGCAGCAGATGGGGATGAACCGCACCAAGTTCGGCCGCGAGATTTATGCGGAAATGGCCAAACGCGCCGCCAGGAAAAAGTAAGCCGTAGGGAGACGGAACAGAATGCCCATCACAGACAAAATCGCCGCCGCCAAACAGATCGATTCGCTGCTCCGGATGCTGGTCGCCGACGGCGGCTTCCGCTTGCGCTACCGCATCGTGGTCGACCCGCCGCTGACGGAGGAGCGCGACTGGGAACGGCCCGAGATCCTGGTGGACCTCTCGGGCCCGGACAGCTCGCTGCTGCTGGAGCGCGGCGCCGAATTGCTGCGCGCCTTCGAGCACGTCGCCCTGAAGGCGCTGCGCCTGGAGTCCGAAGAGCACGAAAAAGTGAGCTTCGACTGCATGAACCACAAGGCGGTGCGCCTGGAGGAACTGCGCCTGGCGGCCGCTGTGGCCGCGGAAAAAGTGGCCAAAACGGGCGTGCCCTACGAGTTCAGCCCCATGTCGGCGCGCGAGCGCCGGGTGCTCCACCTGGCGCTGCGCGAGCATCCTGACCTGCGCACTGAAAGCCAGGGCGAAGGCGGCCGCCGCTTTGTGGTGATCTATCCCCGCGACTACAAACCCAGCGGCGCCCGGCCCGCCGGCTCGCGCGTCAGCTTCCGTCGCCGCCGGTAGTTGGCCGCTGGTCTCGACGGGATGCTTTCCCGCGGTGTGTTCCCTTTTGAACAAAACACTGGCACTCCGTGCGGCGAGTTGGCATGATGCGCCTAGGGCACGCCGCTCTGGAGAGCGCAGCGCGTCCCGGGGGTGATTATGTCCGCTGAAGTAGAGATGCTGGCGGAAGTTCCGCTGTTTTCCCTGCTCGACGAACAGGAGCGCGTTAGCCTGGCCGAGGTCCTGGAGAAAAAGCACTTCGAAAAGGGCGACACCATCTTTCACTACGGCGATCCCGGCGACTGCCTCTATCTGGTGCGCCAGGGCCGGGTGCAGGTCTTCGTGGAAAACTACGAGGGCGACAAGATCATCCTGGCAGAGAATGAGCCGGGCGATTTGTTCGGCGAAATCTCGCTGCTGGATGGCGGCGCGCGCACCGCCACCGCCGTCGCGGTCGAGGACACGGAAGCGCTCACGCTCAACCAGGACAACCTGCAGGAATTTCTCACCCGCCATCCCTCCGCCGCGCTCGACCTGCTGGCTGTCATGGGCCGCCGCCTGCGCGCGACGGACGAACTGCTGCGCACCCAGGTCTCGCGCAACATCAACGAAGAAGAAGAGGAGCGTCTCACCTTCGGCGAGCGCGTGGCCGACCGCGTCGCCACCTTCGGCGGCTCCTGGACCTTTATCCTGCTCTTCGGCGCGTTCCTGATGGGCTGGATGTTCCTGAATGCCTACATTCTGACGACCGAGGCCTTCGATTCCTTTCCCTTCATCCTGCTCAACCTGCTGCTCTCCACGCTGGCCGCGCTGCAGGCGCCGGTGATCATGATGTCGCAGAACCGGCAGTCGTTCAAAGACCGCCTGCGCGCCGACATGGACTACCAGGTAAACCTGAAGGCGGAGCTGGAAATCGCCCAACTGCACAACAAAGTGGACCGCATCTACGAGCAGACGCAGGCCAACTTTGCGCGCATGGAAAAGCTTCGCCAGGCGGACAGCAACCGGCCCAACTTGTATTGAACGTCAGGCGCTCAGGCTGCCACCTCGCGCAGGCGGCCGGTCTTCACGTCGTAGACGAAGCCGCGCACGGAAATCTGTTCCGGCAGCCAGGGGTGAGAGCGCACACGCCGCACCTGCTCGCGCACATTCTCCTGCAAGTCGGCAAAGGCGTGAAAATGCCCGGGCTGCTCCGCCTCCCTGCCGGTCCGGGCGCGCAGGCGCGCGCGCAGCTCGTTTTCTGCAAGATTTTGCAGGCCGCAATCGGTGTGGTTGATGACCAGGAATTCTTCCGTCCCCAGCAACTCGTGGGAAATGATCAGCGAGCGCAGAACGTCCTCGGTGACGATGCCGCCGGCGTTGCGGATGATGTTGGCGTCGCCCGCTTTCAGGCCCAGCATCCGCTCCAGCACCATGCGCGCGTCCATGCATGTGACAATGGCCAGCTTGCGCGCCGGCGGCCGGGGCAAGCCCGCGAGGTCAAAGGTTTGCGCGTAGCGCTGGTTGGCCTGAAGAACGTCGTCGGTAACGGTCATGCCATGCCTCCCACACTTGATGTCCCGGGCGGCCCGGGCCGTTCCGCCACGCGTGCCGCTACAATCTACGCGTGCATCTCGACGATACCATCGTGGCCATCTCCACCCCTCCGGGACGCGGCGGCATCGGCGTGGTGCGCCTCTCGGGTCCGGAGGCGCGAACCATTGCCGCGCCGCTTCTGCGCCTGAAGCACGAACTGGAACCAGGCCGCGCCATCTTCGGCGAACTGATCGAGCCTGCGAGCGGCGAGCGCATCGACGAAGTGGTCGCCAGTTTTTTCGCGAAACCGCATTCCTACACCACCGATGACGTGGTGGAAATCTCCACACACGGCGCGCCCGTGGTGCTGCGCCACGTGGTGGAGCTTGCCCTGGCGCGCGGAGCACGCCTCGCCGAACCCGGCGAGTTCACGCTGCGGGCCTTCCTGAACGGCCGCCTCGACCTGACGCAGGCGGAAGCGGTGCGCGACCTCATCGAATCGCAGACGCTCTACCAGGCCAAGGTGGCGGCGCAGCAACTGGGCGGCGCGCTCTCCCATCGCCTGGCTCCCATCAAGCAGGAGCTGGTGGACTTGATCGCGGAACTCGAAGCGGGCGTTGATTTCGCCGAGGACGACGTTGCGGTTTTGCCCGCGGCGCGCATTCTCGAGCGCATCGAGCAGGTGCGAGCACCGCTGGCCGAACTGGAAAAGTCCTTCGCCTACGGCAAGCTGGTGCACGAAGGGCTGACGCTGGCCATCGTGGGCCATCCCAACGTGGGCAAGTCGAGTTTGTTCAACCGGCTGGTGGAGCGGGAGCGCGCCATCGTGACCGCCGCTCCGGGCACCACGCGCGATCTGGTGAGCGAAGCTGTGGCGCTCGAAGGCATCCCGGTGCGCCTGGTGGATACGGCGGGCATGCGCGAGGCACTGGACGAGGCCGAGAGCATCGGCATCCGGAAATCGCTGGAGGCGCTGGCCGACTCCGACCTGGCGCTGGTGGTCTTCGACGCCTCGCATCCCCGCGGCCCGGAAGACGGGGAACTCTTGCGGCTGGTGGAACAACGCCACGCCATCCTGGTGGAGAACAAGTGCGACCTGGCGGCCGATGGCGCTGCTCCCTTGCGCTCCACGGAGAGCGTGGCCGGCACCACGGTCGTCAAAGTGCGCACCTCGGCGCTTACCGGAACAGGCATCGCCGAGCTGCGCGCTGAAATTCTGGAATTTGTCGGCGGAAACGCCACCCAACCCGAAGCGGGGTTCCTGACCAGCGCGCGCCACCAGGCCCTGGTGCGCGATTCCCTTGCCGGGCTCGAGGCGGCGCGCCGCGCCACGGAGCACGCAACGCCGCACGAAATGCTTCTGCTCGATCTCTACAACGCGCTGCGCGCGCTCGATGAGATCACCGGGGCCACCAGCGCCGCCGACATCCTCAACCGCATCTTCAGCAGTTTTTGCATCGGCAAGTAACGCGGCGCAAGTTTCACTCTGTTCCCGGGCGCAGCCAGTTGGGCGGCTGCACGAAATGGGCGCGCACGGTGAGCGTGCCCTGGACCTCACTGAGGTCATCGCGGTCCTTCACGAAGCTGACGGTGCGCTGCTCCTCGCTTCCGGGAAGGAGGGAGAGGAGCTTCATTTCGCGGATTTCAAACTGGCGCGCGCCCGTGGCGGCGATGTACTCGTCAAACACCACGCCGTAGACCACGTAGGTATGCCCGCGCCACAAAAGAAGAAATGGATGCCCGCGACGCAGACTCATGATGACCTCATCGGCATTGCGCGGCGCGCCGGCGGTGAACTGCGCCTCCAGGCGCACCTTGCGGCCGTCCTCCAGAACGTACTCGCCGGGGATGTAGGCGGTGAGCGCCGCCGGATCCGGCAGCGGCGAAAGACAGAGCAGGCCGCCGTGCGCCTTGAACAGCCAGTACTCGCGATCGAGCGCCACGTCCTGCGCGCGCAGCAGCGATTCCACTCCCGCCGCCCAGGCCCAGTTGTCGCAGGGCTCGGGAGCCGGGGTGACGGCGGGAGCGGCGACGGTTTCCGATTGGTTGGGCTTGACGGCCACGGGAATGCCCTTTTGCTTGTCCCTGCCCGCAGCAAGCAACGAGCCCGCCAGCAGGAAAAGGCACAGAAGGGGAATCGCCCGCCACATGGGTAGAGTGTAGCGCGCCCGCTTGCGCCGGGGGCCCGGCCGGAACCACGCCGGGCACGCTGCGCTATCGGGCCAGCGCCGCCAGCGCCTCGCGGAAGAGGGGAGCGTGGGGGGTACCCCCCTCCCCCCTCCCATCTGCCGGTCTTTGCGAATCAACCGCTTAGCGGCCTTGGTACGGCGAAGCACCTGATTTCAAAGAGCTTAGGTCATCGGTCTTCGATCCCGAATGACTTATCATTATGCTATCTAAATGCATTATATATTATCATTGAAGAAACAGATTGTCAAGAACTTTCTTTGGGGGCGGTGAAAAAAGCCGGCGCCGGGAAGCAGGGGGGGACTTAGCGGGCCAGCGCCGCCAGGGCCTCGCGGAAGAGGGAATCGAAAGAGCGGTGGGCGCCGTTTTTGGC
>CAYRII010000065.1:0-11406 GCA_964424245.1 uncultured Terriglobales bacterium
GCTCGAGCCCAAGGACATCCGTGTGGACACCTTCTGCTCCTCCGGGCCCGGCGGCCAGTCGGTGAACACCACCTACTCCGCGGTGCGCATCACCCACCTGCCCACCAATACCGTGGTCTCCATGCAGGACGAGAAGTCGCAGATCAAGAACCGCGAGAAGGCCATGCGCGTGCTCCGCTCCCGCCTCTACGAGTTGGAGCTGGCGCGCCAGAAGGCCGCCCTGGCCAAAGAGCGCCGCGCGCAGGTGGGCTCGGGCGACCGCAGCGAGAAGATCCGCACCTACAATTTCCCCCAGAACCGCGTTACCGACCACCGCATCGGGCTCACCTTGCACCAGCTCGGCGAAGTCCTGGACGGCAGGCTCGCCCCTATCGTGGACGCCCTCGCCACCCACTTCCAGGCGGAAAAGCTCAAGCAGGAAGCCACCCTCGCCAAGTAAGCGCTTCGGCCGGGGTACCCCCCTCCCCCCTCTTCGAACAAAATAGCCGGAATCAGCAGCTTAGCCATTTCGCCCATGCAAAATAGTCTAACCAAAGGGGTTAGGGGGAAAGTCGTCGTAGCAAAGAAGTTATTGCATTGTGGCAATCAAAACATAGTTATTATAGCAAAAATGTTGGACATGTCAAGAGGAAAGTTCCCCGGGCAAGAATGACGTGTGCTCCCCCGGCGGCTCAGCACACCCGACGGTGAAATAATCACCTCATGCAGCTCGGAGAGGCACTGAAATCGGCCGTGAAGCGGCTGGAGGGCGCGGGCATCGGCTCGCCCCGCCTGAATGCCGAGGTGCTGCTGATGTTCGTGCTGGCCTGCGACCGCGCTCATCTCTACGCCCATCCCGAGCGCGAGCTTACTACGCTCGAACTCGTTCGCTACGACGAGGCGCTGGCCGAGCGCTCCACGGGCAAGCCCTCGCAGTACATCACCGGCCACCAGGAGTTCTGGGGACTGGACTTCATCGTCTCGCCCGCGGTGCTCATTCCCCGCCCGGAGACCGAGCACGTCATCGAAACCGTGCTCGACCTGCTGCGCCAGATGCCGCCGCCCGGCACGCCGCCCCTGCGCCTCGTGGACGTGGGCACGGGCTCGGGATGCATCGCGCTGGCGCTGGCGCACGAGCTGCCGCGCGCCGAGGTCCACGCCGTGGACGTTTCCCCCGCAGCGCTCGAAATCGCGCGCGCCAATGCCGTGCGCCTGGAGCTGGCCGACCGCGTGCGCTTCTATGCCAGCGACCTGCTGGCCGCCGTGCCGCGCGCTCCGGCGTTCGACTTCGTGGTCTCCAACCCGCCCTATGTGGGCGAGGCCGCTCCGGAAAAAGTGCAGCGCGAGGTGCGCGAGTTCGAGCCCCGCGTCGCCGTCTTTGCCGGAGAACAGGGCCTCGAAGTGTACGAGCGCCTCATCCCCCAGGCGCGCGAAGTCCTGAAACCCGGCGGCTGGCTGGTGCTCGAGATCGGCTTCTCCATGGAAGCTGCGGTGCGCGCTCTGCTCGCTGGCTGGGACGAGGTTCGCGTAACCAACGACCTGCAAGGGATTCCCCGCGTCCTGGCGGCGCGCAGATAAAGGCTAGGGCTTTTTCACTGCCGGCGGGGCCGGCTGCACGTCTTCCAGCAGCACGTCCACCCAGGCAGTGGGGTACTTGCCGGTGTAGCAGGAGGTGCAGTAGGTGGTCTTTTCACCGTCGCCGCAGGCGCCGCGCATGCCGGCGAGCGACAGGTAGGCGAGCGAATCGGCGCCGATGTAGTCGCGGATTTCCTCCACGCTCTTGTTGGCGGCGATCAACTGGCTCTTCGAAGGCGTATCCACGCCGTAGAAGCAGGGCGAAATCGTGGGCGGGCAGGAGATGCGCATGTGCACCTCTTGGGCGCCGGCATCGCGCATCATGCGCACGATCTTGCGGCTGGTGGTGCCGCGCACGATGGAGTCGTCAATCAGGATGACGCGCTTGCCGTTGAGCACGCTGCGCACCGGGTTCAGCTTCAGGCGCACGCCGAAGTCGCGCACCGACTGCTCCGGCTCGATGAAGGTGCGGCCGATGTAGTGGTTGCGGATGAGTCCCATGCGGAAGGGAATGCCGCTCTCCTGGGAGTAGCCCATGGCGGCGGTGACGCCGGAGTCGGGCACGGGCACGACGATATCGGCCTCCACCGGCGCTTCGCGCGACAGTTGCCGCCCCAGCTCCTCGCGGCTTTCGTTCACCGGGCGGCCGAAGACCTTGCTGTCCGGCCGCGAAAAATACACGTGCTCGAAGATGCAACTGGAGTGCGGCTGCTCGGGCGCGAAGTAGCGCGAGAACGTGCCTTCGGGGCCGACCACCACGATCTCGCCGGGACGCACGTCGCGCTCCAGGTGCGCGCCCACCAGATCGAAGGCGCAGGTCTCCGAGGCGAAGACGATGGTGTCTTCCTTCTGCCCCGCGGGCGCCGGGATGCGTCCCATGGAAAGCGGGCGGAAGCCGCGCGGGTCGCGCGCCGCGAACAGCCGGTCGCGCGTCAGCAGCACCAGCGAGAACGCGCCCTCGAGGCGGCGCAGCGCATCGGCGATGGCTTCGGGCAGCGTCTGCTCCCGCGACTGCGCCAGCAGGTGGACGATGACCTCGGTGTCCGAGGTGGTCTGGAAAATGGAGCCCTGTTTTTCCAGGCGCGCGCGAATGTCGTGCGCGTTCACCAGGTTGCCGTTGTGCGCCAGCGCGATTAGTCCCTTGTTGCAATCCACCAAGATGGGCTGGGCATTGCGCAATGCGCTGGCGCCGGCGGTGGAATAGCGCGTGTGCCCGATGGCCTGCGTGCCCGGCAGGCGCGCCAGAACGTCTTCGGTGAAGATGTCCACCACCAGGCCCATGGCCTTGTGCTCGTGCAGGTGGGCGCCGTCGGAGCTGACGATGCCCGCGGACTCCTGCCCGCGATGCTGCAACTGGTGCAGTCCCAGGTAGGCGAGCGTGGAGGCTTCCGGGTGAGCGTGGATGCCCACCACGCCGCATTCGTCGCGGAATTTGTCGCGTCCGTTCGTGGACATGGGTTTCTCTTTCGCCGAGTGCGCGGCCGCTAGACCGTAGTCGGCGTCATGGCCTCCACGTCGAGCACCCGCTCCAGCGCGTGCGCCCAGGCATCCTTCAGTTCCGACACCGCTGCGCAGACGACGGGCTTGCCGTCCAAAAGAATTTCCAGTTTGTCGGAAACCGATTCCCCGATTGCGTCCGCGGCTACGCCGTATCTTACCGCCAATTGGCGGATGCGCTCGACATTCTTTTGCGCGCAGGAAAGCAGCACGCGGCTGGCATCTTCGCCGAACAGCACCGCCTCGGCGGGCAGCCCGGCGGAAGAAAGGGTGACGCGCGCGCCCACATCGGCGACGAAGCCGCACTCCGCCAGGGCCACGGCCAGCCCGCCGTCGGAACAGTCGTGCGCCGACTCCACCAAGCCTTCGGCGATGGCGGCGAGCAGGCACTTGTGCAGGGCGGCTTCCTGCGCTAGTTCGAGCGCCGGGGGAAAGCCCCAGCGCGCGCCCAGCACCGCGGCGGCGAATTCGGAAGAGCCGAATTCCGCCTCGGCGTCCGCAAGGTCGCCGGGCTCCGAGCCGCGCAGGAGCACCAGGCTGCGGCCCGCGCCGCGGAAGTGGTAGGTCATCCTGTGCTCGATGTTCTCCAAGATGCCGACCACGCCCACGACGGGAGTGGGATCAATGCCTTGGCCCAGGGTCTCGTTGTAGAAGCTGACGTTGCCGCCGGTGATGGGCGTGCCCAGCGCGGCGCAGGCCTTGGCCAGCCCGTCCACCACCTGGGAAAACTGCCACATGATTTCCGGCTTTTCCGGATTGCCGAAGTTCAGGCAGTTGGTGGCGGCGACGGGAGTGGCGCCGGTCGAGGCCACGTTGCGCGCCGCTTCCGCCACGGCGTGCATGGCGCCGAGCCGGGGATCGAGCGCGCACCAGCGGCCGTTGCCGTCGAGCGCCATGGCCAGGCCGCGCGCCGTGCCCTTGACGCGAATGACGCCGGCGTCGCCGCCCGGACCCTGCAAGGTATTGGTGCGCACCATGGACTCGTACTGCTCGAAGATCCAGCGCTTGCAGCAGATGTTGGGCGCGACGAGCAGGCGCCGCAAGTTTTCTGTTTGATTCGCCACTTCGCCCAGGCGGATGTGCGAGGGCATTTCGCGCGGCACGGGCGCCTCCCAGCGGGCCAGCGGGCGCTCGTACAGCGGAGCCTCTTCCGTCAGGGCGCCGTTGGGAATTTCGGCGACAATTTTTCCGTGCTCGAGGACGCGCATCCTGCCATCCTCGGTAACGCGGCCCACCACCACCGCGTCCAGCCCCCATTTTTCGAAGATGCGGAAGACTTCCGCTTCGCGTCCCTGCTCAGCCACCAGCAGCATGCGCTCCTGCGACTCGGAGAGCATGATCTCGTAGGCGCTCATGCCGGTTTCGCGCTGGGGCACGCGGTCGAGCTCAATCTCGATGCCCACGCCGCCACGCCCGCCCATTTCGCAGGTGGAGCAGGTGAGGCCGGCGGCGCCCATATCCTGAATGCCCACGACGGCACCGGTTTCCATGGCCTCCAGGCAGGCTTCGAGGAGCAGCTTTTCCAGGAAGGGGTCGCCCATTTGCACGTTGGGGCGCTTTTCTTCGGACTTCTCGTGGAACTCCTCGCTGGCCATGGTGGCGCCGTGGATGCCGTCGCGGCCGGTCTTGGCGCCGACGTAGATCACGGGATTGTCGGCGCCCGCGGCGCGCGCGTAGAAAATCTGGTCGCGTTTGACCAGGCCAAGCGCGAAGGCGTTGACCAGCGGGTTTTGCGAATAGCAGGGCCCAAACCGGGCTTCTCCGCCCAGGTTGGGCACGCCAAAGCAGTTTCCATAGAAGGCGATGCCGCTGACCACGCCTTCGAGCAGCGAATGGTTCTTGTGCACCACGGCCTGCGTCGCGCCGTTTTCCGCGATGGGGCCGAAGCGCAGCGAGTCCATCACCGCCACCGGCCGCGCGCCCATGGTGAAGATGTCCCTGAGAATTCCGCCCACGCCCGTGGCCGCCCCCTGGAAGGGCTCGATGAACGATGGATGGTTGTGGGACTCGATTTTGAAGGCGCAGGCCCAGCCGTCGCCAATGTCGATGATGCCGGCGTTTTCGCCGGGGCCCTGCACTACGAGCTTCGAGCGCGTGGGCAGGCGCTTGAGGTGCACGCGCGAGGATTTGTAGGAGCAGTGCTCGCTCCACATCACGCTGAAGATGCCCAGCTCGGTCAGCGTGGGCTCGCGGCCGAGGAGCTTTTGAATTTTCCGGAATTCCTCGGAGGAGAGGCCATGCTCCGCGACAACCTCTGGAGTGATGGCGGGAGCCTTCTCGGGGGACGTGGGCATAGGAGAAGAGCTATTTTCGCACGGCGGGACAAGATGGCAAACGCCGCTACTGTCACTCTTCTGCGATTGCTCTGTACACTGTCGCCATGAAGTCCGTCATCGTCGGCACTGCGGGACACATCGATCACGGCAAAACGGCGCTGGTGAAGGCGCTGACCGGCATCGACGCCGACCGGCTGGAAGAAGAAAAGCGCCGCGGCATCACCATTGACCTGGGTTTTGCCCACTTGGAGTTGCCGGGAGCTGACGCGCCGCTGCTCCTGGGATTTGTGGATGTGCCCGGGCATGAGCGCTTCGTGCGCAACATGCTGGCGGGCGTGGGCGGCATCGACCTGGTGCTGTTCGTGATCGCGGCCGACGAGTCCATCAAGCCGCAGACGCGCGAGCACTTCGACATCTGCCGATTGCTGGAGATTCCGCGCGGCATCACCGTGCTCACGAAATCCGACCTGGTGGACAAAGAAACGCTTGCAGTGGTGCGCCTGGAAGTGGAAGAGTTCCTGCGCGGGTCGTTTCTCGATGCCGCGCGCGCTCCGCTGGTGGCGGTGAGCGCCAAAACGGGCGAAGGCATGGAACGGCTGCGGCTGGAACTCGGGCGCGCGGCTGCGGAGGCCTCCACGCGCGACGCCGGGGCGCTTTTCCGGCTGCCCATCGACCGCGTGTTCACCATGAAGGGATTCGGCACGGTGGTGACGGGAACCCTGGTGGCGGGATCGGTTGCCATAGAGGACGAAGTCGAGGTACTGCCCGCGGGCCGCCGCGCGCGCGTGCGCGGGGTGCAGGTGCACGGCGCAGCCGCCGAGCGCGCCGTGGCGGGTCAGCGAACGGCGCTGAACCTGGCCGGAGTTGCGAAGCAGGAGCTGGCGCGCGGCATGACGCTGGCCCGTCCTGGAGCGTTGCGCGCCACGCGACGCCTGGAGGCATCGCTGACGTTGCTGGCCGGCGCGCCCGCGCTGGCCGATCGCGCGCGGGTGCACTTTCACGCCTTCACGGCCGAGACCATCGCCGAGGTGGTGCTCTACAGCGGCAAGGAACTTCGCCCCGGCAGCCAGGCGTTTGCCCAGCTCCGTCTGGCCGACGAGCTGCTGCTCTTGCCCGGCGACCGTTTCATCCTGCGCCGCTTTTCACCGGCCGAAACCATCGGCGGCGGCGTGGCGCTGGAGATTGCGCCCGCCACGCGCAGCCGCAAGGAACATGCCGCGGCGGTGGAGTATCTAGAAACCCTGGCGAAGGCCCCTGCCGACGAAGCGCTCTATGCACGCGTTGCCCGCCGGGGAGTGCGCGGCCTCAGCCTGGTCGATGCCGTTGCGGCCACAGGCTGGCGGCCGGACGAGGTCGAGGAGAAAGCGGGCGCTCTGGCCAAAGCCAAGCGCGTAGCGCGGCTGGAGAACGTATTTCTCTCCGCGAGCGCACTGGCGGCCGCGCAATCCACCGTGCGCGCCGCTGTGGACGCGTTTCACGAATCGAATCCGCTGGTGGCGGGCATGGGCAAGGAGGAATTGCGCGAGCGCACAGGCCTCGATGCGGCGGTTTTTGCCGGCGCGCTTGAGTCGCTGGCGGGCGACAAGACGCTTGAGGTCGCCGGCGAACAGGTGCGCGGCGCCGGCCGCGGCGTGGCGATGAAGGGCGAGGAGGCCGATGCCAAGGAGTCCATCGAGCAGGCCTTCGCCCGGGCAGGACTGAGAGTTCCGGCGCTCAAGGATGTGCTGTGGTCGCTGCCCCTGGATCGCGCACGCGCGCAGAAGATCGTGACCCTGTTGCTGCGCGAGAAGGTACTGGTGAAGCTTTCCGACGAGCTTGTCTTTCACCGCGACGCGCTGGAGGGGCTGCGCCGTTCCGTGGGCGAATATAAAAAGCAATCGCCGAAGATCGACGTGGCGCGCTTCAAGGAGCTGGCTGGGGTGACGCGCAAGTACGCCATTCCGCTGCTGGAGTACCTCGACCGCGAGCGCGTGACGCGGCGCGTGGGCGACGAGAGGGTGATACTGTGATGGGCCGCGGGCTGCAGCCAGCGCAGAGCGGGGTTGCGGCGCGCGGGAAAACAGGATGAGCGTGGCCATCAAGATCATCGGCGGAGGGCTGGCGGGCTCGGAAGCGGCGCTGCAACTGGCGCGCCGTGGCCTGGCCGTGGGCCTCTACGAGATGCGCCCCGTGCGCCCCACGCCCGCGCACCAGACTGCCGACCTCGGCGAACTGGTGTGCTCGAATTCGCTCAAATCGGACAGCGAGAATACGGCGCCGTGGCTCTTGAAGGAGGAGATGCGGCGAGCGGGCTCGGTGCTGCTGGAGTGCGCGCGCGCCTCCGCCGTTCCCGCCGGACATGCTCTGGCGGTGGACCGGGCTGATTTTGCCGCGCGCGTTACCGCCGCCGTCACCCGCGAGCCGCTGATTCGCCTGCGGCGCGAAGAAGTGACGCGCGTGGACGAGCGTGAGGGGATCACGATTGTCGCCACCGGCCCCTTGACCTCGGATGCGCTGGCAGCGGAGATTGCGCGTTTGGCGGGCACAGCGCAGCTTTTTTTCTATGACTCCATCAGCCCCATTGTGGAGGCTGACTCCATCGAGATGGCGCGCGTGTATTTTGCCGCGCGCTACGACAAGGGCACGGCGGACTACATCAACTGTCCCTTCACTGCGGCAGAGTACGACCGGTTTGTGGACGCGCTGCTGGAAGCGCAGTCGGTCGAGGGGAAGGACTGGGAGAAGCTGAACTACTTCGAGGGCTGCCTGCCCATTGAGGAGATTGCGCGCCGCGGACGCGACACGCTGCGCTTTGGCCCCATGAAGCCCGTGGGCCTGACCGACCCGCGCACCGGAAAGCGTCCTTACGCGGTGGCGCAGTTGCGGCGCGAAAACCTGCGCGCCGATTCCTACAACCTGGTGGGCTTCCAGAACCATTTGAAGTTCGGCGAGCAGGCGCGCGTCCTGCGCCTGATCCCGGGCCTGGAGAACGCGCGCTTTCTGCGCTTCGGCCAGATCCATCGCAACACTTACATCAACGCGCCGGCGCTGCTCACCGCAACGCTCGCCCTGAAGGCGCATCCGCGAGTGCTGTTTGCCGGACAGATTTCAGGCGTGGAAGGGTACGTGGAATCCATCGCCACCGGGTTGATGGCCGGGCTGAACGCCGCGGCGCTGGCGGCGGGCACGGAGCCGGTGCCGCCGCCGCGGGAGTCCGCCTTCGGATCGCTGGTGCACTACATCACGCAGGCCGACGCCAGGAACTTCCAGCCGGCCAACATTACGTTTGATCTTCTGCTGCCGCTAACGGAAACCATTCGCGACCGCAAGGAGCGCCATCGCCTGCAGTGCGAGCGCGCGCTGCGCGCATTCGAGAAATGGTTGCACGAGTTTGCGCACGGGACGCCGCAACCGGCGGCTGCCGGGACTTCCGCTGCGCCTCGCTAGGAAAACCAGCGCAGCTGGTAGCCCACCGCGTAGAGGGCCAGCCAGAGAGTAACGAGCAGCACATCGGCGAGAAATCCGCCGCCTGCCGCATCGTCTGCAGGGCGCGATTCGCCGGCAAACCTGCGTGCAGTTCGCACCAAAAGCAGAACGAAAAGAAGCGCGCTGGAAATCAAGAGCCATAGGCTGGCCAAAGGACTGACCAGGTTCACGGCAGCCGCAAGGTACCCGGCGACCAGGCGCAGCAGGTGGGAGAGAGATTCGCCGGGCAGGGTCGCGAGCTCGCCCAGCGGCCTGCGCAAATAGAGGACCCCGGCAAGGACGATGTTGGCAACGACGATTTTGCGGAGGAGTGCGGACATGGCCGCCCGCTGCGGAGAATCATATCCTGAGTGCAGCGGTTCTGCACGAGCCGCAACCAGCGGCGACTGCGGAAATGCACTCAACTCCGCGCGCGATTCTTGATCCAGATGGGCGTGCCTTCGAAGCCGAAAGCCCGGCGGATTTGATTTTCCAGAAAACGCTGGTAGGAAAAGTGCAGCTTCACGGCCTTGTCGGTGAAGAGAACAAAGGTGGGCGGCGCCGTGGCGGCCTGCGTCATGTAGAAAATCTTTACTTTTTTGGCTGCGGGAACACCGGCGCGGTCAAAGTCCACGGTCTTGAGGAAGCGGTTGATCTCGCCGGTGGTGACGCGCTTCTGGCGCTCGCGGGCCACGCGCTCGACCGCTTGAAAGATGGCCTCCGTGTTTCTTCCTGAGGTGGCGGAGATGAACAAGACCGGCGCGTAGGCGAGAAACTTGAGCGCAAAGCGCACGCGTTTTTCGTAGACGCTCTGGTCGGTGGGCAGTTGGTGGCGGGCAGCGGCCTTTTGCCGCTGCTGCTTTTTCCCTTTGCCGGCGGCCAGGTCCCACTTGTTGACCACGACGATGAGCGAGCGCCCGCTCTCGTGCGCGTAGCCGGCAATGCTGGCGTCGAGCGCGGTGACGCCCTCGGTGGCGTCGAGCAGCAGGAGGGCCACATCGGCGGACTCGAGGTGCTTGCGCGCCATGACCACGGAGAGTTTTTCCGCCATGAGCCTGGTCTTGCCTTTGCGCCGGATGCCCGCGGTATCGACAAAGCGATAGCGCAGGCCGTCGCGCTCCACCACTTCATCCACCGCATCGCGCGTGGTTCCCGGCACGGCGGAGACGATGGCGCGCGTACTTCCCGTGAGCCGGTTCAGCAGCGTGGACTTGCCCACGTTGGGACGTCCGATGATGGCGACCCTGACTTCGTCCGGGCCGGCGGCTTCGGCCGCTTCTTCTGCCTGCCCGGCGGTTTCTGCGCTCTCCGCAGCAGGGATTTTCTCCAGCACGGCTTCCAGCAACTCGGCCACGCCGGCGCCGTGCTCGGCGGAGACGGGATAGAGTTCGCGGATTCCCAGCCGGCGAAACTCTTCGGCTGAGGCCTCGAGCTTCGGCGCGTCAATTTTGTTGACGGCGAGGAAAAGCGGCTTGCCGGTGCGCTGCAGCAAGCGCGCCAGCTCCAGGTCAGGGGCGGCCAGCTCGGTGCGCCCATCGACCACCATGATGACGGCGGCGGCCTCCTCGAGCGCGACGCGCGCCTGGCGGAAGATTTCCGCCGGGATAAGCTCTTTGTCATCGGGCAGGATGCCGCCCGTATCCACCACACGCAGCCAGCGTCCGCACCACTCGGCTTCGCCGTACAGGCGGTCGCGCGTGATGCCGGGCTCATCGCCCACGATGGCGCGGCGCGCGCCGACCAGGCGATTGAACAGTGTGGACTTGCCCACGTTGGGGCGTCCCACGATGGCTATGGTTAGTGCCGCCAATCACTCCCCCAGAGCGATGCTTCGGTAAGTGTATCATTTCCAAGCTTATATTTCTCTTGACTAATAAAAGAACCTTTTAGTATTATTTTGTTTGTTACAGAATTACTGATTGGAGGAGCCCATGAAAGCACACTTAAAGGTCGCGGACGAAGTATGGCTTGCCACCGCGCTGCTGCACCACGACCATCCCGAGCGCGAAGATTTCAAGCTGCGCGAAATACGCGAGCGTGCCGGAAGGGAATTTCGCGACGACCGGCCGGGCGTTTGGCAGCACATTGTGGGACACTGTGTAGCCACGAATAAGCCAAGCCCTGCGTCCTATCGGATCCTGCACCAGACTGACCGCGGAAGGCGCCGCTTGTTTCGCGAAGGCGACCCCTGTCATGCCGGTCGGCGCTCAGGGAAGATGCGGCCGGTCCGGGCTGACATTCCAACAGAATATTGGCGACTGCTCGACTGGTACGACAAGGACTACCAAAAAGGCGGTGGGGGAATGACCCCATCTTCGAATCCTTCCAAGCTGCTCGCCTTCGTGGGCGCGATTGCGGCCTTCGATCTGCAAATGATGACTGAGGCAATCCGGGCGGGCAGCGAACAGGTAGACGAGAATGCCTGGTAGGGTGCTGCTGGACACCAACGTCGTGATTGCACTGTTTGCAGGCGAGCCGGAGGTCCTGGCGCGCCTGCAACAACAGAATGCCGTGTTTCTTGCCGTTCCAGTGCTCGGAGAGCTTCGCTATGGTGCAATGGTGTCCTCCCGGATGGAACAGAACCTCCTCAGGCTCGATGAGCTTGCGCGGACCATAACGGCATTGCATTGCGACG
>CAYRII010000066.1:0-11394 GCA_964424245.1 uncultured Terriglobales bacterium
CTTCGAATGGCGCGGATTCATCCCGCTGGACAAGCTGCCGCGCCACTTCAATCCCGACTCCGGCTATGTGGCCACGGCCAATAACCGGCAGATACCGCTCTCGTATCCCGACCCCATCGGACACGAGTGGTCGCCTCCTTACCGCGCGCAGCGCATCGCCGGCGTGTTCGAGGAAGCGCACGCCTCCGGGCGCAAACTGCGCATGGAGGACATGACGCGCCTGCAGAACGACGTCCTCTTGCTTCCGGCGCGCGAAATGGTGCGCCTGCTGGCCGCAGCGAATCTCTCCACCGATGATCCGGCGGCGAAGTTGTTGCTCGCGTGGGATGGGACCCTGGCGGCGGATTCTGCGGCGGGGGTGCTGTACAAGATCTGGGAACGACACGTGCGCCGTGGCGTGGTGCGGCAGTTCTTGCCGGAAGCTGTGGCGGAACTGCGCCCCGTGGTCGAGCAATGGATTGAGCTGCCGGTGGTGCTGGGTACTCTCTCGCGGCCGCGCCGCGACCTCTTCGGCGACGCACCTGAAGCCGCGCGCGATCGTTTGCTGCTCACGGCTCTGGCCGAAACCACGGAGGAGCTCAAGCAACTGCAGGGCGCGGATCCGGCAAAGTGGTCGTGGGGGCAACTGCACACCATGCGTTTCCGCCACGCGCTGGATGCTTTCCCCGGCGCTGCGCCACTCATGGAGTTGGACCCCCTGGCGCGCCCGGGAGACAGCGAAACCGTCAACTCCACCGGGCACACGCGGTCTTCTTTCGAGCAGACCTCGGGCGCCAGCTACCGCCAGATTCTCGATGCCGGCGACTGGGACCGCTCCCTGGCCGTCAACGTGCCCGGCCAGAGCGGCCAGCCCGGCAGCCCGCACTACTCTGACCTTATGCCCCTGTGGAAGGACGGTCTATACTTCCCGCTGCTCTACTCCCGCGCAGCGGTGGAGAAGCACACCGTCAACCGCCTGGTGCTGCAGCCGGCCGCTCCGGCGCCGTGGAGCGAATGCGCATTCCTTCTCGTAATGGGGGGTTGCTCCTCGCGATGAAACAATTTGGCAAGTGGCTCTTGATCGCGGTCGGCGTACTGATTCTCCTGATCGCCGGCGTCAGCGTGGCCGGCCTGTTCCTGCCCGAAGCGCACCTGGCCTCGCGCACACTGAAAACCAAGCAGACACCGGAAGCCATCTGGGAAGCGGTGACCAACCACGCTGCCGAACCCGAGTGGCGCAAGGACCTCAAGGTGGTAGACCACCTCCCCGATCGCAACGGGCACCCGTTGTGGCGCGAGGTGTACCCCGACGGCGAGACCCTGACGCTGGAAACCGTCGAGTCTGACGCGCCGCGCCGCCTGGTGCGCGAGATCGCCGATGAAGGCGGCCCCTTCAGCGGCCGCTGGGAGTTTGCCATCACACCCGATGGATCTGGCTCGCGCCTGACCATTACGGAAGTTGGCCGCGTGCCCAACCCCTTTTTCCGCTTCATGAGCACGTACGTGATCGGCCACGCCACCTATCTGGAAAAGTACCTGACGGCCCTGGCGGGGAAGTTCGGGGAACAACCGAGGATCGAATAGGTTTTGCATTTGACTGTTTTGCAGGCCCTGCGAATAATCTCCGCATGTCCAGCCCATTGACGACGCCGGAACCGACGTTCCACTTCGGTGGCTACTTGGATGACAAACCTGGTCCGGACGGCGTCGGATTCTGGCCTCGTGCCGGGGCGCGAATTATCGACACCATCCTGCATACGCTTGTGGGCATCGTCGCGGGTCTCGCGTTTGGAATCATGCTCGGAATCGCGACCGCCCTCACTGGGAGTGACCCCGCTCCCCTGATCCAGAAAGCGGGGACTTCACCAATCCTGGCGTTCCTCGCGGGAATCACTGGCCACGTGGCTTATCACACCATTTGCGAGGGGCTGCACGGCAGCACTTTGGGCAAGATGCTATTGGGCCAAGTGGTTCTTACGGACGACTTGCAGCCTTGCGGCCCTCGCTCTGCGTTGATCCGATCCCTGGCCTACTACGTGGACACACTTTTCTTCGGCGCAGTGGGTTACCTTGTGATGAATAAGACGCGGCAGATGAAGCGGCATGGCGATAACTGGGCTGACACGTTCGTTACGAGGCGTGCCGAAGTTTCGCCAGACCAACTGCGCAGCACGGGCCGCTTCGTTGCCGTCCTGGTGCTCGCAATGGCCATGGATGCTGCTATTGCCATGACAGCCCTGGTGGCCATGATCGTTTGAGAACGTGGCACCTTACAGGATTTTCTTGCCAAACACCGAGAGCGCCAGTTCCACGGCCAGGTCGGCGGTGCGGTTGTGTTCGTCGATGACAGGGTTGACCTCGACGATCTCGAAGCTGGTCATGCGGCCGTGGTCGCCGATGATTTCCATGGCCAAATGGGCCTCGCGATAGGTGGCCCCGCCGCGCACCGGCGTGCCCACGCCGGGAGCGTCCTCGGGATCGATCCAGTCCATGTCAAGCGAGACGTGGTAGCCGGCGGTGCCACGACCCGCCATGCGCAACGCTTCCTCGATGATGGTGCGCATGCCGCGCTCGTCGATATCGCGCATGGTGAAGACCTCGACCCCGGCGCGGCGCACGTTTTCGCGCTCTACCTGGTCGATCTCGCGCACGCCCACGAGCACGCAGTTTTCCGGCGCCACCTTGGGAGAAAAACCCAGGATGTTGGCCATCTCCGGCGGCCCCAGTCCCATGATGGCCGCCAGCGGCATGCCATGCACGTTGCCGCTGGGTGAGGTTTCCGGCGTGTTGATGTCGGTGTGGGCGTCGATCCAGAGCAGCCCCACCTTCTGGTTCTGGCGCCGGTGGAACTCGGCCACTCCGGCCACCGTACCCGCGGCCACCGAATGGTCGCCTCCCAGCACCAGTGGCATCTTGCCCGCCTCCAGCGTCTTCAGCACTTGCTCGGCGTGCCGCGTGCACGTGGCGGTGATCTCTTTCAGGTACTTGGCGCGTGGATCACCCACCTTTTTCTGCTCGGCGATGGCTACAGCAATGTTGCCAGCGTCCTCCACCACGTGTCCCAGGGCTTCCAGGCGCGCCTCCAGGCCCGCCACTCGCACTGCTGACGGGCCCATATCCACGCCGCGGCGCGACTGTCCCAGGTCCAGCGGAACTCCCAAAACGCGGATCTTCCGTGGGGTGATGCTGGGCGCGATGGTCGGTGTTGGGCTTGCCATGATTCCTCTCTCCGGACTTCTACGGGTACAGGCGATTCAGCATGCGCGCGAAGGGGATGGTCTCGCGCACGTGTTCCAGGCCGCAGACCCAGGCCACCACGCGCTCGATGCCCATGCCAAAGCCGCCGTGCGGCACGCCGCCGTACTTGCGCAGGTCGAGATACCACTTGAAGGCCGATTCCGGCAACCCGTGCTCGCGAATGCGCTCCCGCAAGAGCTCGTAGGAACCGATGCGCTGCGAGCCGCCGATAATTTCTCCGTAGCCCTCGGGCGCCAGCACGTCCAGGCACAGCGCCAGCTCGGGACGCTGGGGATCCGGCTCCATGTAGAACGCTTTTATCTTCGCCGGGTAGCGATGCACCATCACCGGCCGCTCGAACTGCGCGGAAAGATAGGTTTCGTCGGGCGAGCCGAAATCGCCGCCCCACTCAAAGCGTGTTTCCAGCGCCCCTTTGGCGTGTCCTTCCTGGAGGATCTGCACCGCCTCGTCATAGGTGATGCGCGGAAAGGGGGTATCGATCCTCTGCAGCAGGCTGGCGTCGCGTCCCATGGTCTCCAGATCGGCGCGCCGCTTCTCCAAGCAGCGCTTGACGATGAAGGTGACGAATCCTTCGGCCAGTTCCATGATGTCGTCGAGCGTGGCGTAGGCCACCTCCGGCTCCACCATCCAGAACTCGGTCAGGTGGCGGCGCGTCTTGGATTTTTCCGCGCGGAACGTCGGCCCGAAGGAATACACCTTGCCCAGCGCCATGGCCGTGGCCTCGATGTAAAGCTGGCCGGACTGCGTGAGGAACGCCTCCTGGTCGAAGTAATTCACGGGAAACAGCGTGGTGGTGCCCTCGCAGGCTGCCGGCGTGATTACCGGCGGGTCGGTGAGCGTGAAGCCGCGGTCGTCAAAGTAGTCGCGCGCCGCCTTGATGATCTCCGCGCGCACGCGCAGGATGGCTGCCTGCCGCGGCGTCCGCACCCAGAGGTGCCGGTGGTCCATCAGGAACTCGACGCCGTGTTCCTTGAGTGAAATAGGGTAGGGATCGTCTTCGGGGACGCGCTGCACCACCTCCACTTCGCTGACGTCGAGCTCATAGCCGCCGGGGGCGCGCTGGTCGGCGCGCACCTTGCCGCGCACCATCACGCTCGATTCCTGCGTCAGGTGCTTCACCGCCTCGAAGGTCTCCGGCGTCACCGCGTTTTTCGCCACCACGCCCTGGATCACGCCCGTGCCGTCGCGAAAGATGGGGAACAGCAGCTTGCCGCTCTCGCGCAAGTTGTAGAGCCAGCCGCGCACGGTGACGCTCTCGCCCTCGTGCCGGCCGATGTCCGCAATGGTGGTTGTTTTTGCCTGCATGTTCTTTGTGTTGGCTGCGCTCATCCTTCCGCGCCCGGCTGCGCCTCCAGGCGGCGAAAAGCCGCAGCCATTCCTTCCAGGATATTGCCTTTCCCCTCGCCGTCGATTTCCATCAGCAGCGGCGGGGCCTTGGGCGCCTGCCGCAAGAGCGCCATGGTTTCTTTCCAGTCCACGATGCCATCGCCCGGCCACAAGTGGGAATCGCGATCGCCGGCGTTGTCGTGCACGTGCGTGGAGCAGATGCGCTCCTTGAGCGTCTCATACGCCGGCGCCACTCCCCCGGCCAGAAGCGCATGGCCCACGTCAAAGCAGACGCCCAGATCGTCGAAGTGTCCCGCATCCAGAACCGCCAGCAGCCGCTCCGGCGTGGAAAGCTCGTTGGGAATATTTTCCACCAGCAGGGTTACGCCCAGCGGCCGCGCAAAGGCCCGCAAGTGTTCCAGCGACGTCACTCCCGCCTCGAACTTGCGCAAATCAAACTCTTCTCCGCCCATGCCCACGTGCTGCACCAGGAAGCGGAAGGGAATCAGTTCCGCCACCTCCAGCGCGCGCTTGATCTCATCCATGGCCTCGATGCGCCGCTTCTTGTCGGACTCGGCGACGTTGATGGGGGGAGCTCCGCTACGCCCCCATTCGTAATCGTTGAACATGGGCGAGTGCATGGAGTTCAGCGGCACGCCGGAGCTGCGGAACCAGCCCGCCAGTTCCTTCACATGGGCGCGGTTGGAGTAGTCAAAGTGGCCGCGCGCGCAGAAAATCTCGATGGCCTGGGCCCCGTGCTGCGCCAGCCCCTCGAGCAGGCCCGGATGCAGCCGCTCCGTCACGCACACGTAAGTGGACATGGCTCTCTGCATCCTCTGCCTCCTAGTACCCCAGCGCTTTCCCGTTGCGGCGCGGGTCGCTGGCGCCCAACCGCTCTCCCGTGCTTTCGTCGATGGCGATGCTCTCCGCCGAGCCCCAAAGCGCCGTCCCCCAGGGCGACTCCCAGGTGATGCGGTGTCCCCGGGCCTGCAGCATGCGCACCGTATCCGGAGAAAAATGCGGCCGCTCCATGTGGATGGAATCCGGCATCCACTGGTGATGGAAGTGGGGCGCATTGACCGCCTGCTGCACATCCATCCCGTAGTCCACCATGCCCAGCACCACGTTGGCCACAGTAGTGATGATGGTGCCGCCGCCCGGCGAGCCCGTCACCAGCCACAGCTTCCCGTCCTGCAGCACCATGGTAGGCGTCATGGAAGAGAGCGGGCGCTTGCCCGGCGCGATGGCGTTGGCCTCCCCGTGAATCAGCCCGGATTCATTGGGCGCGCCGGGCTTGGTGCGGAAGTCGTCCATCTCGTTGTTCAGCAGAAACCCCAGCCCTTCGGCGGTAACGCGCGAGCCCATAAAGTCGTTGATCGTAGTGGTCACGGCAGCGGCGTTGCCTTCGCTGTCCACCACCGAGTAGTGCGTGGTGTGATTGCCCCCGGCCGCGGGAACGGGTCGCGAGTTCCGGCGCGCCACCCGGTCGAGTTCCTCGAAGATGCCCGCAGGCCGCGCCAGTTCCGCGCTGAGCGTGGCATGGGCCGGATCAATCGACTGCCGCCAGGCCGCAGCGTAACGCTTGTCCAGCAACTGCGCCACCGGTACGGCGGCAAAGTCCGGGTCGCCCAGCAACTCGGCGCGGTCAAAAAAAGCGCGCCGGAAGGCCTCCACCGTCAGGTGGATGGCGTCGGCGGAGCGGTTGCCCAGCTTTTTCAGGTCATAGCCCTCCAGAATGTTCAGCGCCTCGATCAGCGCAATCCCGCCGGAAGAGGGCGGCGGCGCGCTGATGATTTCGTAGCCGCGGTAGGTTCCGCGCACCGGCTCGCGTTCTTTCACTTCATAGGCCGCCAGGTCGGCTTCGGTAATCAGTCCTCCGCCCTTCTGAATGGCGCCCGCCAGCTCTTTCGCAAGGGCGCCGCGATAAAAGTCATCGGGGTCCTTGGCAATGCGCTCCAGCGTGCGCGCCAGCTCCGGCTGCCGGAAAATTTCTCCCTGGCGGTAAAAGTTGCCATCGCGCTGGAAGATGCGCCGCGACTCCGGGAACCGCTCCAGTTGCTTCTCGTCCGCGTCCTTGAAGTCGTCCGCATCCTCCCAGGCCAGGGCGAACCCTTCGCGCGCCAGGCGGATGGCCGGCGCCATCACGCGCGCGAGCAGCAGCTTGCCCCACTTTTTCTGCGCATACACCAGCCCTTTGACTGAGCCGGGCACGGCAATGGCGCGGTAGCCAAACTCGCTGGCGCCTGCTACGACGTCACCCTGAGCGTCCAGGTACATGTTGCGGGTGGCAGCCGCGGGCGCGGTTTCGCGGTAGTCGAGGAAGCGGGTCCGGCCGTCGGCCCAGCGCAGCAGCAGGAAGCCGCCGCCGCCCAGATTTCCCGCCTGGGGATGCACCACTGCCAACGCAAAGCCAGTGGCCACGGCAGCGTCCACGGCGTTGCCCCCGGCGCGCATGGCCTCAACTCCGGCCTCGGAGGCCAGTTCGTGCGTGCTGGCCACCATGGCCTTGCGGGCGTGCACGGGCCGCATCCCGGCCGCAGAAAGAGGCACGCAGCCGGCCAGGGTGAAGGCCACAACCAGCAGCAAAATCAATGGCTTACACGGGGATGGCATGGAGTACGAGTCCGCCGCGGGATCAAGGTGTTGCGGCGGGAAGCAACGAGGCTAGCCCAGCCGCTGGGGGCGAGTCAAATTGAGTTTCCTCGACTATTCGAGACGTTTTCAGGCGAGGCGCCGCTCACTGCGTCAGCTTCCAAACACCTTCTTCGCGAACCATTTTGAATACCTCCTCCCTTCGAGTGTCTGCGGGGCCGTGCTCGATCACCACCAAGGCCTCGTCGCCGGCTTCCGTGACACTGATGATCGTCACCTGCTCGGGTGGAGGGGCTTCGGAAAGGCGCATAGTGCCATCTTCGAACTTCTTGCGGTCGGCCTCGGCTAAGTGCGGCTTGACGGCCTCGAAGTCCCTGGTCTGGGAGGCTTTGACGATGGCCAAGGCCACTTTGCCGGGGCCGGTTTCGGCGGCGTCGGCTCCTGAAACCGTGGTGGGAAGCGGCCGGGAGTTCCGCTGGATCGCAACATCGAAGGCGGCGGTGTAGTGAACCTTCACTCCGTTGATGGTCATGCCCTCCCCAAACACGAAGAGCTTGCCGGCAACCCGCTGATCTTCGAAAGCTGTGGGCTCAAACTCGCTGGTGACGCTTATCCCGTCAGCTTCGAATCCCCCGTGGTAGATCACTCCGAACCGTTCAGTCTTCTCTTCCGGGTCGAAGGTGACTTCCACGCGGTTGCGCCCGCCAGCTTCCGTCTCGTCCGACGAGGTGACTTCATCCTCGGGGACGAAGAATCCGTCTTCCTGCTCGACAAAGGTAATGGGAACATCGCTCAGAACGACCCGCACGTCCTCCTTGCCGGAGATGGCACGCGAGGGCTCGCGAAAGGCGTAGGCATGGCGCAGAGGGAAGGTCTTATCGCCCACGGTGAGGGTGCCAATGCCCTCCGCTGCCGCGGCCTCTGGAGTGCTCGTCTCCTCGGTAGCGGATGCAGCGCTTGGGGACGCGGCTTCCGTGGCGTTTTTTCCGTCTTCATCGGCCAGCTTCCACGCGCCACTGATGAGTATGGTGGGGATCTTGCCGGGCGCCTTGAGATTCGGCCCTTCGACCTCGACGATGGCAGTGTCGCCGGCCTCGGTGACCCGCGTAACATGCACGCCCTTAAACGCCTCGGCCATGAGTCCCATGGCCATTTTGCCGAAGGGGCCTTCCATGTCCGCAAACATCTGCGGGTTGGCGCCCAGCTTCTTCAGCGCAGCAAGGTCTTGAGCCAGCATCGCTTTGATGTATGCCGACGCAACCTGGCCGGGCCCGCTGGCGGCAGCGGCCGCCGCTTCTTCGGCGGTGGGAGGAACGCGGTTGGCGGCCTCAGTCGCCGCGGCGGCCGCCATTTGACCCTTGAGATCCGCCTGGCGCTGGATGGCGACATCAAAGGTGGCGGTGTAGTCGTAGGTATACTCCTCGAACTTTCGCGGCTCGGGCATGAAGAGCGTGCCAGCCACCCGCTGGTCGTCGAACGCCGTGGGCTTGAACTCATGCTCGCCGTAGAGCGCCATTTGGAGCTGGCGATGTGATAGAGTTGCTGGAGCCGGCGCAGTGGTCTGGGAGACGGTCTTTGTCTCCGCCTGTCCGCAGACCCCAGGCACGGCCAGCGCCAGCAGGGCGGCGGTAACAACATTGGTGACCACATTCATGGCGGAGCTCCCCTCAAATCCCTTCCCTACTTGGTCATCTTCCATTCCCCGTTGACGCGTGCGGCCTTCATCTTGATGGTTGAGGTCCCGTCTTTTTCCTTCATCTCGGCTTCGATCGTGGCTTTGTCACCGCTCTCGTAAACGGCCGTCAGTTTCATCCCTGGGGGAAACATCTGCGGCAGCATCTCGAGAATTTCCGGACCCATGGGCCCTTCGAGGTCCTGGTACATTTCTTCACTTACCGTGGGCTTGATCGCCTCCTTGTTGCCGGTCCTCGCCGCCTCGATGAACGCAAGAGCTGCCCGGCCGGGGCCGCTCTTTTCGGCCTCTGCGCCCACGGCTGTGGGTTGCGGTTCGGGACGAACGGCGGCCTTGAATGTTGCCGTGTAGTGGTAGGTTGTGCCGTCGATCTCTCCCGGCTCTTCCATCCACAATTTTCCCGAGATCGTATCTTTGTTGAAGACGTCCCAGTCGAAGTTGTGCATGCCCGACGTGCTGACCGATGCGCCTTCAAACGCGCTGTCATAGAACGACCCGCTCTCCGCTTTCCGCAGCATGTTGATGCGAATCTCCACGGCATGCACCTTGCTGTCCCGCCCCAGCCGCATCAATCCGAAATCATCGTCCAGGTCGGCGGCGGAGATGGGCACGTCGCTCAACACGACGTAAATTACCCTCTTGCCTTTTTCGGAGGGTGACGGCTTTTCGCTGGCATAGGCATGGCGCAATGGCGTGGCATTGCCGTTGATGGTCAACGTGCCCTCGGCCGTTCCCGACTCTTGTGCGAAGACCGAGGGAAGCATCAGCAAGATGGCACAGATGTAGAGGCAAAGGGATCGCAACATGACGCACATCCTTTCCGGGTGAGGAAATGGAAACCAGGAAGCCGCCGCCACTGTAGCCGAATTCTTCGGCAGTTACCAGCAGGAAGGAATACCCCGCGGGCCGCGCGCTAACGCAGGTCCTGGGCCTCGCCCAGGACGACGTTGAAGTCCATCTTCTGCGCGCCGCGAAACACGGTGACCTTCACCGAGTCGCCGGCGCGGCGGCGGTTCATGATGCGGGCAATATCGCCCTGGTCCACCACCGGATCGCCGTCCATGGCCACAATCACGTCTCCGCCCGCCAGGATGGGCACATTGCCCAGGTACACGCGCTCCGTTCCGCCGCGCAGCCCGGCGCGGTCGGCGGCCCCGCCGCGCAGCACCTGCACGATGAGCACGCCCGATGGCGTGGCCAGGCGCAGTTCCGCAGCCAGCTCCGGCCCCACGGGCAACGTGCGCACGCCGAGCGACGGCCGCCGCACGCGCCCCACGGTCACCAGGTCGTTGAGCACCGCCTTGGCACGTTGACCGGGATGGCGAAGCCGATTCCCGCGCTCTGTCCCACCTGGCTGAAGATGAAGCTGTTGATGCCGATCACTTCGCCGCGCGCGTTCAGCAACGGCCCGCCGGAGTTGCCCGGGTTGATGGCGGCGTCGGTCTGGATGGCCTCGTCGATCACCATGCTTTCCTCCGGCCCGCGCACCGGACGGATGGAACTGATGATGCCCCGCGTCATGGTTCCGCTCAGCCCGAAGGGATTGCCGATGGCGCACACCTTCTGGCCCACCACCAAGCGGCTGGAATCACCCAGCGTGGCCGGCTTCAGATCGCCCGCCGGAATCTTGATCACTGCCAGGTCATTGGGCCGATCCACCCCGATCACCTGCGCGGGAAAGCGCCGCCGGTCGGAGAGCGTCACTTCCAACTGTCGCGCGTTGCGGATGACGTGGTAGTTGGTGAGGATGTGGCCCTTCTTGTCCAGGATAAAGCCGGAGCCCTGGCCCTGCTCCGGCACCGGCCCGTAGAAAAAGTCGAAGGCCACGACGGTGGAGGTGATGTTGACCACGGAGGGCACGGCCGCCTGGTAGACGGCAATGTTGGTTTGCTCCTCAGCGTCGAAGACCGGCGGCCCGGCGGCCTCGGTCACCTCGAGATTCACTGGCTGTGCCTGCACCGCCTCCGGCCTCGCCGAAGCGGGCCGGTAGTGAGACGTAAAGTAGTAGAACGATCCCGCAAGCAAAACGGCCAGCAGGATGGGACGCAGCGCTTTCATGATCGAGTCTTCGGTCGCTGGCTTGCTTCCGCTTGCGCGGCTGCCAGCTTCTTCAACTGAGCATAGACGTGTTCCACTTGCTTCGCGGTTGCCTGCAACGGGCCGGAATTGTCGATAATGTAGTGTGCGGCCTTCGCCTTTTCCTCGTCGGGGAGTTGCGCCGCCATGCGGCTTTTGGCCTCGGCCCGTGCCTGCTCCTTGTCTTTCTCCGGAGAGCGCGCAGCGTAGCGCTCCACTTTCTGTTCCTCGGTACAGGTCACCACCACCAGCCGGTCGAAACGCCCGGCCACTCCGGCTTCCACAATGAGCGCGGCTTCCACCAGAGCGATACCTGCAGGATCCTGGTGCTCGACTTCCTTCAGCCAGGCTTCCTGGCGCTCGATCACCGCGGGATGCACAACGCGGTTCAGCTCCTCGATCCGCCCCGCACCAAAAGCCGCCTTGGCCAGTTTCTTGCGGTCAATGGCGCCGTCCGCGTTCAGAATTCC
>CAYRII010000067.1:0-11370 GCA_964424245.1 uncultured Terriglobales bacterium
GGCGGAGGAGCAGGAGTTTGCCAAGGCCATCCAGCGGGCCACCGGGGTGGAAGAGAAGGGGCTCGACGCCGCGCTGACGCCGCTGAATGAAAAGCCGGGCGACGCCGAGGGCGGCTCCACCGACGTGGGCGACGTGAGCTGGGTGGCGCCCACGCTGCACTTCTCCGTGACCACCTCAGCCAAGGCCGCACCCTGGCACGGCTGGCCGGTGGTGGCCTCGGGCGGGATGTCCATCGGCCACAAGGGCATGATGTATGCCACCAAGGTGCTGGCCACAACCGCTGTGGACCTGTTCGAAGACGCCGCTCTGCGCGACGCCATCCGCAAAGAGTTCGAGGAAAAGACAACAGGCGTGGTGTACAAGCCGTATATTCCGGAGGGCCCGCCGCCGGTGCCCACGGACTAGTCCGGGCAGAATGACAACCGCCGAGGACGCGGAGGACGCAGAGGGAAGGGCAAACTCTGATCCAGTCTTTATTTTGGCCGCGGACCCAGGTATTCCCTCGGGCTCGGGATGGGTTCCAGTCCCCTGCCCTCGAGGATCTCCTGAAACTCGCGCAGCAGGGCGGCGTGGAGGAGGCCGTTCGAGGCCACGACCTCGCGGCTGGCAATCTGGAAGCGACCGCCGGAGAAGTCTGTGACCTGGCCTCCGGCCTCTTCGACCAGCAGAACGCCGGCGGCGGTATCCCACGGCTTGAGGTTGAACTCCCAGAAGCCGTCGAAGCGCCCGCAGGCGACGGAGGCCAGGTCGAGCGCTGCCGAGCCGGCGCGGCGCACGCCGTGCGTCTTGAGCGTGATCTGGTGGTAGAAGTGGATGTTGGGGTTCTTATGGCGCTTGTGGCTGGGAAAGCCTGTGGCCACCAGGCTCTCCCCCAGGCTGGACACCTTGGAGACGTGGATGCGGCGCTGGTTGAGGCAGGCGCCGCTTCCCTTTTCCGCGGAAAACATCTGGTCGCGCGTGGGGTCGAAGATGACGCCGGCCACGCGCTCTCCCTTGTGCTCGACGGCCAGGGAGACGCAGAAGACGGGAAAGCCGTGGGCGAAGTTGGTGGTGCCGTCGAGCGGGTCCACATACCAGCGGTACTGGCCCGCGCCCTCGGTGCGCGTGCCTTCTTCAGCCACAATGCCGTGGCGCGGCCAGCGCGCCTGGATGCGGTCGGCGATGAGGGCTTCGGCGGCGCGGTCGGCCTCGGTGACCACGTCCACGTCTCCCTTGTATTCCACTTTGACGCGGCGGGCGAAGTAGGTCATGAGCAGCGCGCCGGCCTCGCGCGCGATGGCTTCCATGCCGGGAAGGAGTTCGCTGCTGCCTTCGCGGTCAGGCACGGTGGGGCTCCCGGCGCTGGACGTTGGCGGAACTGGTCGCGGCGCGCAGCGGGTGGCGCCTGACGGCGGCGCTCATTTCTTTGCGCCGCCCTTTTCCTCGGCGATGTACAGGATCTGTTCCTTGAAGATGAACAGATTGGGCTCGCCTTCGCGGGTGAGGCGCACCATCTTCTGGTCATAATATTCGATCCAGCCGCGCACCACTTCGCCATCCAGCAGCTTGATGCTTACCGGAGTTTTTTTCTCGCCCAGCTCCTTGAGGTAGGAGGCCTCGGCAAAAGTTTCTCCGGGCGGCGGCGCTTTGCCCTTGCGGGGCTGCGCGGGGCGCGAGGGGCGGAAGGGCATGGCCCAATTGTACCAACACGGTTGCGGAGGCGGCGCTACTCGGCTTTGGAGGTGTAGTACCCGCTGCGGTGGCGCACGCGGTAGCCGGAGGGCTCCTCGTCCGGCGGCAGGTCCGGGGGCGGCTCCGCCGGGCGCATGCCCCGCACCTTGACTTCGATGCGGCGGAATTCCGAGCTGGAGAGCCGCCGCTTGGGGTAGTAGGCCACGAGGTACTGGGTGCGCAATTCCTCGCTCACGCGCTGCAAGGCTTCATCCAACTGGGCGATGGACTGGGAGTAGAAGTGGCGGCCGCCGGTATCGCGGGAGATCTGGATGAGCGCGTGTTCTCCGCCGAGGTTGCGGCCCGCACTGGAGGCGATGGGCACCACGATGATGCTGTACACGATGGCCTCGGCCTGCTGCGCCGAGCGCACCGCCTCGGCGTACTTGACCACGCTGCCGGTATCGGCGCCATCGGTGATCACCACCAGGACTTTGCGTCCGGTGCGGGGCTCGAGGGCGCGCCCGCCGAGAAACACGGCGTCAAACAGGGCGGTGGCGGCGCCCACACGGGCGCGCGCGATGCCGCGGTCAATGCGCTTCAAGTCCGCGGTGAAGGCCACCAGTTCGTCCACGCGATCGCTGAACTGGTAGAGCGCGAGGGCATCCACCGGCCGCAGGATGGAACGCACAAACCTTCGCGCCGACTCCAGCTCCAGCTTGATGTCCTTGCGCGTGGAGAGGCTGGTGTCGATGGCCAGCACGATGGAAAGCGGCAGCTCTGACTCGCGGTCGAACACGGCGACGTTCTGCGGCACGCCGTCCTCGAGGACCTGGAAGTCTTCCCGCCGCAGCGTTGCGACAGGCGCTCCCAGCTCGTCCACCACGGTGGTGAAGACGTTGACCAGCTTCACGTCCACGCGAATGGTGGGGGTCTTCTCTTGCGTCGCTTGCCCGGCCGGCGGCGGGCCTGCGTCTTGTGCCAGGCAGGCCAGCGTTGCGCAGACTGCGAGGGAGAGCCAAAACAAGATTCTTTTCATCGGAGATGCGTTCACTTGGATGCGGAGCCCGCCGGCGTGGTTTTTCCCGCGGTGGGGACTTCGGCGGGAAAGGGGTCGCCATCCGCCCACACCGCGCCGTCTTCGAAATACTCCTTCTTCCAGATGGGAACGGTCTTTTTCAGAGTGTCGATCAGCCAGCGGCAGGCGTCAAAGGCGACGGCGCGGTGCGCGGCGACCACGGCGATGAAGACGCTGCTCTCGCCGATTTCCAGGCGTCCCAGGCGATGGATGAGGGCGACGTTGCGGATGGCGAAGCGCTCGGTGGCCTCGGACGCCAGCACCTGCATCTGCTTCAGGGCCATGGGCTCGTAGGCTTCGTAGTCGAGGTAGAGCGTGCGGCGTCCGCGGGAGTGGTTGCGCACCATGCCGTCAAACATGACGATGGCGCCGTCCTCCGGGCGCCCGAGGGAGGGAACGATCTGCTGCGGGTCGATTTTCTCGCGGACCAAGCGCACCAGCGGTTCCGGGGCGCCGCCGCTCACCGGCGGTAAAAGCGCCACTTCGTCGCCGTCGTGCAGCACCGCTTCCGGCGCCGCATATTCTTCATTAATGGAAAGCGCCACGCTGGGAAGCAGGGCCATTATGCGCTCCTGGCCGTTCCGGTAGCGGAGCAGCAGGTCGGCCAAGGTGGCGCCTTCGGGAAGCGTGAGAGTCTCTTCCGCGTGACCCGCGAGGTCCTTGAGCTGGCCGAAGAACAGGACGCGTACTTGCACGTCTCTAGGATACGCGAGGCCGGGGGCGGCGTCAGGTTCCGGTGCCGGTCAGCACCTTCTCGCGCTCCTCGGCATCCCTTTTCTCGTCCGAGGGAGAGGACGGCAAGGCGATGGCGAGCACTTCCTCGATGGTGGAGGCGTAGTGCAGCTTCAAATCTGCCAGTTGATCCGGCGTGAGGTCCTCTTCGACGTTCATCCTGTTGTCGAGCGGAAGAATGACATCGCGGATGCGCGAGCGGCGCGCCGCCAGGACTTTTTCCTTGATCCCGCCCACGGGCAGCACGTTGCCGCTGAGCGTGATCTCGCCCGTCATGGCGGTGTAGGGGCGCACGCAGCGGTCCGTGAGCAGCGAAACCAGCGCCGTGACCAGCGTGACGCCCGCCGAGGGGCCATCTTTGGGGATGCCGCCTGCGGGGACGTGCACGTGCAGGTCGTGGTCCCTGAAGAAGTCCTCGGGGATACCGAGCGGGGCGGCGTTGGAGCGCACCCAGGTGAGCGCGGCCTGCATGGATTCCTGCATCACCTGGCCGATCTGGCCGGTGATGGTGAAGCCCTTGTTGCCGCGCATCTTGTTGGCCTCGATGAAGAGCACATCGCCGCCCACGGGCGTCCACGCCAGGCCCACAGCCACGCCGCAGCGGCGGGTGCGCTCGGCGATCTCGGTATCCACGCGGATCTTGATCCCGCCGAGGAACTCCTGGACCACGTCTTTGGTCACCACCAGCTTCTCGCTCTTCCCTTCCGCAATCCGCCGCGCCTGCTTGCGGCACACCGTGCCCAGGTTGCGTTCCAGGTTGCGTACCCCGGCTTCGCGGGTGTAGTGGCGAATGATGTGGCGCACGGACTCCTCGGGAAACTCGATGTTCTCCGCCTGGATGCCGTTCTCGTCCGTCTGTCGCGGAATCAGGTAGCGGTTGGCGATGTGCAGCTTTTCGTCCTCGGTGTAGCCCTGCAACTCGATGATCTCCATGCGGTCGCGCAGCGGGTCGGGGATGGGATCGAGCATGTTTGAAGTGGTAATGAACAGCACCTTGGAGAGATCGAAGGGCACGTCCAGGTAGTTGTCGCGGAAAGTGTTGTTCTGTTCCGGATCCAGGGTTTCCAGCAGCGCCGAGGCGGGGTCTCCGCGGAAGTCCTTACCCAACTTGTCCACCTCGTCCAGCATGAACACCGGGTCGTTGGTCTCGGCGCGGCGGATGCCCTGGATGATCTGCCCCGGCAGGGCCCCGATGTAGGTGCGCCGGTGGCCGCGAATCTCGGCTTCATCGTGCACCCCGCCCAGCGACAGGCGCACGAACTTGCGTCCCAGGGCCCGCGCGATGGATTTTCCCAGCGACGTTTTGCCCACACCCGGCGGCCCCACGAAGCAGAGGATGGGCCCCTTCATGGTGGGTTTGAGCCGCCGCACTGAGAGGTAGTCCAGGATGCGGTCCTTCACCTTCTGCAGGTCGTAGTGGTCCGAATCCAGAATCTCCTTCGCCTTGACGATGTCCACTTCAACGCCGCTCGACTTGCTCCAGGGCAGCACCGCCAGCCACTCGATGTAGTTGCGCGTCACGGAGTAGTCGGCCGCCATGGGCGAGATGCGCGCCATCCGCGTGAGCTCCTTCATGGCTTCTTTCTTGACTTCTTCCGGCATTCCCGCCGCTTCGATCTTCTGGCGGAGCTCCTCGACGTCGCGCTGCGTCTCATCCTGCTCGCCCAGCTCCTTCTGGATGGCCTTCATCTGCTCGCGCAGGTAGTATTCGCGCTGCGACTGCTGCACCTGGTCCTGCACTTCGGTCTGGATCTTGTTGCGCAGGAGCTGCACCTCCAGCTCTTTGGTCAGGTGGCGGTTCACGGTCTTGAGCCGCGCGCCGACGTCCGGCGTTTCCAGGATTTCCTGCTTGTCCTTGGTGGCGAGCGAGGGCAGCGACGAGGTCACGAAGTCCGCCAGGCGGCCCGCGTCGTCGATGTTCATGGCCACGGTTTGCAACTCGTCGGAGAGCGTGGGCGACCCCGCCACGATCTGCTGGAACAGCGTCAGCACGTTGCGCTGCAGCGCTTCCATCTCGGGGGATGATTCAACGCCCACATCCGCCACGGGCCGCACGGTCGCCTTCATGTAGGGCGTAAGCTGTGTGAACTGTTCCACGCGAACGCGATCCAGGCCTTCCGTAAAGATGAACAGGCTCTGGTTGGGCATGCGCACCACTTTGTGCACGATGGCGATGGCGCCGTAGGAATAGAGGTCGGTGGGCTGCGGCGAATCGACGCGCGCCTCGCGCTGTGCCACCACCAGAATGCTTTTGTCCTCACCGAGGGAGTTGATGAGCTCCACCGAGCTCTCCCGCCCCACCGTCAGCGGCAGCACGGCGTGCGGAAAGAGCACGGTATCGCGCACAGGCAGCACCGGGAGGGCCTGCGGCGGCGCGGCTGGTGCGGCATCGGGTTGAGGGCTCGATTTGGTCACTGTGCTCCTTTGCGCATCTCCGGGCCTGACCAATGGATGACTTTCCCGGCGCCGGGGATGCAAGGCCCGCCCCGAAGTACGGTCAAGCTTTGGGGCCGGATTGTAAAGGATGCCTCCATCCACAGCAAACCGCTTTCCCGGATTTTCCGGAAAGCGGTTTCATTTCGGCACCGGCCGGCAGCCTTCAAGAGACGGCAATCACCAGGTTCGCGGCGTCGTCCAGATGGAAGGGCATCCCCGGCGGCACCACGGTGGTGGCGCTGTACTCGGCGATGACTGCAGGACCGCGGTAGCGTTTTCCCGGCAGCAGGTTTGCCCGATCGTAGATGAGCGTGGGCACGCGCTTGCCGTTGAAAAATACGCGCGCGCGTTCCGGCTTTGCCGCTTTGGCGTCCGGGGTCCAGGCCTTGGCCAGGGAGTGTGCCGGCAGGAAAGCGCGCAGGCGCAGGGTCACGAGTTCCACTTCGCGGCCGGGATGGCTGTAGCCGTAGCGGCGGCGGTGCTCGGCGTGGAAAGCCGGCAGCAGCGAGCGCCGCAGGGGCACGTTGAGCTCGTATCCCTGCCCGCGGTAGCGAACATCCACGGAGCGCTCAAAACGCGGGCTGCCCTGCCAGCGCTCGCGGCGAAAGGCGCGCGCGGCGGCCTGTTGCAGCGTGCGAAATTCCGATTCCAATTCGTCCTGGGGAATGCTTTCCGTTACGCGCCACAACACGGAGCGCGAATAATGCTTGACCACCTCGCTGCCCAGGATGCCCAGCGCGGAAAGAGCGCCCGGCAGCGCGGGAACCAGCACGCGCGGAATGCCCAGGGCGAGCGCCAGTTCGCAGGCGTGCATGCCGCCGGCGCCGCCAAAGGCCACCAGCGCGAAATCGCGGGGGTCGTAGCCGCGCTCCACCGAGACCACGCGCACCGCTTTTTCCATGTGCGCGTTCACCACGCGAACCACGCCTGCAGCAAAACGCTCCGCGCTCCAAGACGAGCGGTGGCGCCGCAGCCAGGCGCGCACCCTCTTCTGCGCGCGCTCCAGATCGAGAGCAAACTCGCCGCCCAAAAAGCGACCGGGAGGCAAGCGGCCCAGCAGCAGGTTGGCGTCGGTCACCGTAGGCTCGGTCCCCTTCCCGTAGCAGATGGGTCCGGGATCGGCGCCTGCGGATTCCGGTCCCACGCGCAGCGCGCCGGCGGCGTCCAGCCGAGCCAGCGATCCTCCGCCGGCGCCTACGGTGTGGATATCGAGCATGGGCACGCGCACGGGAAGGCCCGCAACTTCGGCTTCGCTCGAAGTGCGCAGCGCGCGATCCACCAGCGCCACATCGGTGGAAGTGCCGCCCATGTCAAAGGCGATGGCGCGCGCAAGACCGCTGCGCCGCGCCATGTGCGCGGCACCCACCACGCCCCCAGCGGGCCCGGAGAGCAGCGTACGCACGGGCTCCCGCGCCGCCGCTTCCAAGGACGTGAGCCCGCCGCTCGACTGCATGACGAAGATGCCGCGAGCGGCCGGCTTCTTCCGGCGCAGCAGCCGCCGCTCGAGGCTTCCCAGGTAGCGCGCGATGGCCGGCTGCAAATACGCATTCACCGCCACGGTGCTGGCACGCTCGTACTCGCGGAACTCAGGCAGGATGACGTGCGAGAGCGACACCGGAACGCGCACGCGCTTGAGGGCCGCCGCCACGGCGCGCTCGTTAGCAGGATTGGCGAAGGAAAACAGCAGGGAGACGGCAACGGACTCGGGGCTGGCCTTGGCCACCGCGGCGGCGAGCCTGGCCAGTTCCTCGCGACCGGGACGCTGCAGAATGCTGCCCTCCGGCGAGGTGCGCTCCGCCACGCCAAAGGTCCGCGATGCGGGAACCAGCGGCTCGATGCGATCGAAGAAAAAATCATAGAGGCGGGGACGCGCCTGGCGGCCGATCTCGAGCGTGTCTTCAAAACCCTCGGTGGTTACAAAAGCCACGCGCGCACCACGGCGTTGCAGCAGCGTGTTGGTGCCCACGGTGGTTCCGTGCAGCAACAAGAAGCCGCCCGTTTTGTGGCCGCGCAGAATGCGGGTGAGCGCGGCCGCGATGGCGCGCGAGGGATCGGAAGGGGTGGAGAACACCTTGAGCATGCGCACCCGGCCGCCTTCCAGCCAGACGCAATCGGTGAAGGTGCCGCCGGTATCGATGGCGATGCGCAGCGCTTCCGTGCGGCGAGGCATCCTCAAATCCCGGAGTGAGGAAAGACAGCCAGCAGCCCGGCGGCGACGGCAAACAGTGCTGTGGCGAAGGAGGCAGCGCGCAGCGCGCCGGCGGAGGCGGGACCGCTGCCATCGACTCCGGACAGGCGCGCGAACATGCGTCCGGCCAGCACGCCATAAGCGACCATGGAACACACGATGCCCAGGGCAAACGTGGCCACCAGCAGCATGGATTCTGCCGAGGTCCTGGCCATGGCGACCGGCACAACGGCCAGGAGCGAGCGCGCGGCGCCCAGGGCAAACAGAGCGCCCAAAGCCACCGTCAGGCGGCCATGCGCGTGTTCGTGGCGCTGCTGGTCGAACAGATGCAGGTGGAAGTGACGGTGATGCCGGGAGCCGTGCGCATGGCCGTGGGCGTGAATGCGGATGCGACCGGTGGCCAATCCGGCGAACAGCGCCGTTCCTGCCGCGATCAGCAGCCAGCCGGCGAAGAGCTCAAAGCCCCGCTCCCAGGTTGCGGGCAACGCGATGCGGCCAAAGCTTGCCAGGAGCCCCGCCAGCAGAAGCACTGCCGCATGTCCGGCGGCGAAGCGCACGAAAAAAAAGGCGAGGCGGCGGAACTGGCCTCCGGAAGCGGCGCCGCAAGCGGTGATGGCCGCCAGATGGTCCGGTCCCAGTCCGTGCAGCGCGCCGGCAAAGAACACCGCACCGAGTAGAAACATGTTGGAATCCGATCGCCGACGATTCTATCAGCCCGAAAGCAGAAGGCCCTCCGCGAACCGCAGAGGGCCTCTGGTTTTGGGTCAGGCTCAGCCTGCCGTGAGCTCGGCGGCCGAGCGCGCTGCTTCCTGCACGCGGCTGTGCTTGCGCCCGTAGAAGAAGTACAGAACCATGCCCGCGACCAGCCAATAGAAGAGCCGCTCCCAGGTGACCAGGGGCAGCGCCGCCATCAGGTAGAAGCAGACCAGCATGCCCAGGATGGGCACCGCGGGAACAAACGGCGTCTTGAAGGGACGCGGCAGGTTCGGGCGCTTAATGCGCAGCACCAGCACACCAGCGCAGACAATGACAAAGGCCAGAAGGGTTCCGATGCTCACCAGGTGACCCAGGTCGCCGATGGGTATGAAAGCCGGGAAAAAGGCCACGATCACTCCCACCATGATGGTGGCAATCCAAGGCGTGCGGAAGCGGGGATGAACGCTGCTGATCCACTTGGGCAGCAATCCGTCACGCGACATGGAATAAAAGACGCGCGATTGTCCGAGCAGCATCACCAGCATCACCGTACCCAGGCCGAAGATCGCGCCGCCTTTGACCAGCAGGCTGCTGACCTTGATGGTGTAGCCGCCCAGCGCGATTTGCCAGCCGATTCCAGTGGCGTCAATGCCCACGGCGACGGGATCAGGAACGTTGAGCCGCTGGTAGTTGACCACGCCTGTGAGCAAGCCCGAGACCAGAATGTAGAGCACGGTGCAGATGGCCAGCGAACCCAGGATGCCGATGGGCATGTCCTTCTTGGGGTTCTTGGCCTCCTGCGCCGCAGTGGAAACGGCATCGAAGCCGATGTAGGCAAAGAAGACAACGGCCGCGCCGGTGGCAATGCCGGAGAGTCCAAACTCTCCCGACTTGCCCGTGTTCTCCGGGATGAACGGAGTCCAGTTGGCGGAGGCGACCTCGGGGTTGCGCAGCACGTAGAGGGCGGCGATGCCGATGAAGATGAGCACGATGCCGACTTTGACGATTACGATGGCGGAGTTCAGGTTGGCCGACTCCTTGATGCCAATCACCAATATGGCGGTCACCAGCAGCACCACCAGGAAGGCCACCAGGTTGAATACGCCGGTGGCTTGCGGCAGGCCTTCCACGCTGACACCTGCGGGCATGGTGCTGAGCACCGTCCAGCGCTCGTTGTAAAAGACCAATTGCGTTCCCGGCGTGGCCGTGAGCTGGGGCGGAATGTAGATCTTGAAGTCTTGCAGGAAACTGACGAAGTAGCCGCTCCAGCCCGCGGCCACCGTGGCCGCGCCGAAGGCGTATTCCAGCACCAGGTCCCAGCCGATGATCCAAGCAAAGATCTCACCCAGGGTGGCGTAGCCGTAGGTGTACGCCGAGCCGGCGATGGGGATGAGCGAAGCAAACTCGGCGTAACAAAGTCCCGCAAAGGCGCAAGCCACGCCGGCCAGCACAAAGGAAAGCACGATGGCCGGCCCGGCGTGCTGCGCGGCGGCCTGACCGGTGAGAACAAAGATGCCCGCGCCGATGATGGCGCCGATGCCCAGGGTGACGAGATTCAGGGCCCCCAGAGCGCGCTTGAGGGTGTGTTCCCCGGTTTCCTCAGATTCCGCAAGAATTGCATCGAGCGATTTGGTTGCCAGCAGGTTGGCCATCCGATTTGTTGGTCTCCCCAAAGAGATTCTTGAATCAGGCGCGGGCGGCGGCTGCACCGGCGCGACGCGACCACAAAAAATAGACCGGGACGCCCAGCAGCACGATGATCAGGCCCGGCCATGTGTACTGCGGTTTGTAGCGCAATAATACGACATCTATGAAGACGGCCATCAAGATATAAATTGCGGGCAGAACCGGATATCCGAAGGCGCGGTAGGGGCGCTCGACGTCCGGCCACTTGAAGCGCAGCACAAACAAACCGGCAATGGTGAGGATGTAGAAGACCAGGACCGCAAACACGATGTAATCCAGGAGCTGACTGTAGGATCCGGAGAGGCAGAGGATCGAGGTCCAGACGCACTGCACGACGAGCGAGATGACGGGCGAGTGGTAGCGCGGGTGCACTTTGGCCACGGCGCGGAAAAAGAGGCCGTCCCTGGCCATGGCGTAGTAAACGCGAGCGCCGGCCAGGATCAGTCCGTTGTTGCAGCCGAAGACGGAAATCAGGATGGCGATGGACATGAGGGCCGCGCCGAGGGAGCCAAAGACCTGCTGCATGGCGGCCGTACCCACACGGTCTTCGGAGGCGTATTTGAGGCCGCGCTCGAGCACCGTGGCTCCGGCGGGATTGCCGTCCAACGGCAGGACGCTCAGATAGGCGAAGTTGGCCAGCACGTAAAGCAGGATGACCGCGCCCGTGCCCAGGGCGAGCGAGAGCGGCAGGTTGCGTTTGGGATTCTTCACTTCGCCGGCGGTGAAGGTGACGTTGTTCCAGGCGTCGGAGGAGAACAGCGACCCCACCTGGGCCACAGCGAGGATGGTCAGAGTGCCCACGAGCGCCGTGGGTCCGTCCACACCTACCTGCACGGGGTGCAAGGCGTCGAACGAAGCGTTGCGCCAGAAGTCGCCAAAGTTGGCGGCGAGCGCCTCCGCGTT
>CAYRII010000068.1:0-11317 GCA_964424245.1 uncultured Terriglobales bacterium
GTGCGCGGGCTTCTCCTTCTGGTGCAGCGCCACAATGGACTCGGCCACAAAGTCCACCGGCACGATGTCAATCTGGTCCGTCGGCCGGAAGGGAAGGATGGGCAGCCCGGCGAGAAACACGAAGGCCCGTACCATGTGGAACTGCGTGGTCTCCGGCCTCCGGCTGTCGCCCAGCACGATGCTGGGCCGGAAGATGGTCCGCGGCACCTCGGGCAGCAGCTCGCGGATCATGTGCTCGCAGAATTTCTTGGTGCGGGCGTAGGGATCGTAGTCGGAGCGCTGCCAGTCGATGGCCGCGTCTTCGCGCACCACTTCGTGGCTGCGGTGGCCGGCCACGGCCACCGTGCTCACATGGCTGATGCGCCGCAGGCCGTGGTCGTCCTGCGCGTCCCGCGCAAAACGCACCACTTCCAGCGTGCCCCGCAGGTTGACGTTGAGGCAGGCTTTTTCCGATTTGCGGTTGAGCGAGGCGGCGCAATGGATCACCGAATCGGTGGTCTTCACCATGCGCGCATAGTCAATCTGGTCCAGCCCGAAGCGCTTTTCCGTGAGGTCGCCGAGAAACATGTCCACACGCGACTCCAGGTGCTCCTGGAAACGCGCAAAGTCCATGTGCAGTTGCAACGCGTGCCACAGGCGTTGCGCCGCCTCGCGCTGGCTCTTGGCGCGCACCAGCAGGTTGAGCGATTCTCCGTGTTGTTCCAGAAGCCCGGCCGCCAGGTGGCCGCCGATGTATCCCGTGGATCCGGTCAGGAAGATGGCCATGTGGCTCCCGTAGGAACGGATTCACCGCCCGCCCGCCGCGGTTCCGGGCGCAGCGCCGCCATGCGGAAGGAGCGCGCGGCGCGCGCCTCCAGCGGCCTGCCTTCGATCAGCGGATACGACCACTTGCGCAGCGCGGGCACGTGAATGTTGATCCAGTATTCCCACCAGTCGATGGCGCGCGCGTCGTAGCCGAAGGCCTCGCGCTCCGCCTCATCGAGCGCCGCGGACAGCAGCTCCACGTTCTCCGACTCGAACACCTGCTCGTTGTGCAGGATGAACGGCTCGTAAAGTTCAATCAGTCGTTCCACGCGTTCCAGCAACCGCTCCTTGCGCGCCAGCGAGGCGCCCATGAAGGGAATGGGCGAAACCATCAGCCGGATGGCACGCACGATGGCGCGCTGTCCGGGCGCCGACAGCCGCTGGTAGCGTGACTTGGAAACGGCAATGGTGTCAAAGCGCAGCCGCAGCCAGTGTTCCATCCCCTCCTGCGCGCGGTAGTGCTTGCGGTGCGCCAGCCCCGTCAGTTCTATCGATCGCCGCATGTCACAGGGATTGTTGGCCGAGGTCGCCAGCTGGTAGAGCTTCTCGTGGCGCCGCTCCACCAGCGCCGCCGCGATCAGCATCATGCCGCGGCACACCAGGTCCACCGGAATCACGTCCAGGCGCTTGCGCTCGTTGCTGGGCAACTGCCGGAAGAACGTTCCCAGCAGGTAGGAAAGAGACGCCGACGTGTTGATGCCCTCGTTCCAGCCCGGAAACGGCTGATGCGTGGAGGTCTCCACAATCGATGGCCGCACCACCGCAATGGGCAGGTTGCCGCCGTACGTCGCAAGCAGCGACTCCGCCAGGCTCTTGGTCAGTGTGTAGGTGTTGGGCCAGCCCAGCTCCTGGGCGCGCCGCATGCCCGCTTCCGTCAGGTGATTGCGCAGCCAGCGTACGCGCCCCTTGCGGATCTGATTGTCCAGCGCAGTTTCCGAAAGTTCATGCGATCCTCCCCGGCGCTCCAGCGCCTGCCGCCGCAGTTCCTCCGTGATCGCCGCACCTTCCGCGCGCGCGTTCGCCTGGCGGATCATTTCGTACAGCGACTCCAGTTCGCGCTCGGCGCCAAAGTCCTTAATGCCCAGAGGCGTGTAGTTGGCGGTGAGGCGCTCCGGCACCCGCCCGTCCACATAGCCGGCCACGTAGCAGGTGGAAAGATGCAGCAGCGCGGCATGATCACACTCACGCAAAAAGTCGAGCAGGTGCCGGGTGGCTTCCACGTTGGCCGCCAGCGCGTCCCGCAGGTCCGGGTTGAAGTCCGTCAGCCCGCTGCTGTTGATCACCACGTCCAGCGTGGCCGCCAGTCGGGCGCGCGTCCTCTCCTCCAGGCCCAGCCCCGGCTTGGAAACGTCGCCTTCCACCACTTCGATGTGCTCTGCAAGGTAGCGCCCCAGTTCCTCTCCGTGGGCCTCCCAGAGCGAGTCAAACAGCGGCGATTCTTCGACCATTTTTTCAAAGCGGCGCAGCGAGGTCGCGGACTTCTGCTTGCGGATCAGTAGGTGCACCTTCCCCAGCTCCGGCAAGTCGCGCAGTGCGTTTATCAGCCACACTTTTCCGATGAAGCCGGTCACGCCGATCAACAGCACCTGCTTGCCCTTGAGCACCTGACGAACAGAGAGCGTGGATATCTTCTTGCGCCCGTTGAAATGCACCACGGGGCGCGAAATCGAGGGCCGCGGCCGCTCCGCCGGCTGCACCGCTCTGCGCATCTCTTCCACGCCGGCGGCAAGAGCAAGGTCGCGCGCCAGCTTGCCTCCGGCCACGCGGCCGTCCGGGTTGCCGCCCAGGAAGCGAGCCAGCCCGCCCCGCGGGCGGATCACCGGCTCCAGCAGCCGTCCCGTGGCCAGGCCGTCGCGAAACTCCAGCCGGTTGCTCACCAGCCGCTGCACGCCCAGGTGCCGCGCCAGAGGGCGCATCACATGGTCCAGGCCCTGGCTCACCAGGATCACCGGCGTGCTCGCGGCCACCAGTTCCTTCAGCTTTTCCACTCCTTGCGGTTTCAGGCGCGGAAGGATGCGGTATTGGAAGTACTCCTCGCCCAGCAGGTCCATGCGGTCGCGGCTCACGCCACGCAGCACGGTGTGCAGCACGCGCGTGGCGAAACGGCGATGCACGGCGTACAAGATGGGCCGCGTGAGCACCATCAGCGCCAGTCCCCAGCGTCGCGCCCAGCGCTCCACAAAACTTTGTGTGTTGCGGGTGATGAAAATCAGCGGGCGCACCGCGCTCAGGTTCACCAGGCTGCCCTCCACGCGCCAGTAAACGGGCGATGCCTGCGCGCTGCCGGGCGCGGCGGCGTCTCCGGATTGTGCGCTTCCAGATTGCAAGGGTCGCTTCCGAATGGTGACCGGCGGGTGTGCGGCGCGCGCCTTCTGCGAGCGGACGCACCCCAGAATGGCCCTGATTTTACACGAACGCGCGGAGTCTTTTGCCCTCCGCGCGCGGCGTAAGGCTGGCGCCGGGCGAAGCCCCGAATGACGTGCGGCGCGAGGATATTGCGTCCGGCGTGATGATGCTTCCCGTTCCTAGAGAAGCCTATTACCAGGAAACCCAGGGCGGGGAAGATGCGTTAGGTAAAACGTTCAGGTCTTGGCCTGCGGCGGCACGTAATCCGCCGGCAATTGCGCGCCTTCACCCCAGAAATACTCTTCCAGGTGCTGGATGATGATCTGCTGCGCTTCCTTGTTGGCGGGGTTCAACCGGTACTCGTTGATGACCATCTTCAGATGTTCCTGCCACATCTTCCACGCCGCTTCGGAGACGTTCTCGTAGATTTTCTGCCCGAGTTCGCCGTCGAAGGGCGGCTCGTCCAATCCGGGAAGCTCGCGCTGCAACTTGACGCACTTCACCAGGCGCTTGCCTTCTGTGGACTCAGGCTCGGGATAGGGCGCGGAACATGGCATCTGCAATTCCTCCTGAACTGTACTGTTCCTATGCTAATCGAGCCGGAGGAGAAAGCATAGCCGCGCCGGCGGGATGAATTTTTCATCGAGGATGCGATAGCAGCGCGGTACAATCTCCAGCGCCCGAAATCCCATCGTAACGCGGGAGAAAGCCATGCCTCAAGCCGGCCAAGTCAAAAGCGCTGCGGCCACGGTCCCCATCCAGGAGCTGGTTTCCGGCCTGCAAAAACTGCCCGAGGAGGCGTTTTTGCGGCTGGACACAATTCAGGATGTTCTGCGCCGCTCTCCGGTGGAGCCGGCTTCCCTCGAGCCCTACCTGTTCTGGGACAGCCAGCATTACACGCGCAACCTGATCGACAAGACTCCGCTGTACGATCTGATCGCCATCTGCTGGGAGATCGGCCAGCACAGCTCCATCCACAACCATCGCGAGCAAAACTGCTGGATGGCGGTACCCATCGGCCGGCTGATGGTGCAGAACTACCGCGTGCTTTTTCAGGACCTCCAACTGGGGCAGTGCAAACTCGAGGCCACGAACCAGGTGGAGATGAATCCGGGAATGCCGCTGGCCGTGAACCCCAAAGAGCCGGTGCACAAGGTCTATAACCCGCGCGAGTTCAACCAGCGGGCGGTGAGCCTGCACGTTTACTCGCGACCCTTTGACAGCTGCGATGTTTATTCCGCCGAGCAGGGAACCTGCGGGCCCATCCAGCTCTGGTACACGTCGCAGTACGGCGTTCCCAGCAGGGAAAAGCGGTCGCCGGGCGGCGGCTGAAAAGCTTTCGCCTGGGGGTACCCCCCTTCCCCCTCCCCCCCTGCCTATCCTTGGAATCAATAGGTTAGGGGACGACTCCAGCCAGATCTATGTAAACAAATCAGTTAGCGGCAAGGTCTCCGAAATCAGATACTTACCTTAAAGATTACATTGAACTTCTTTATAATAGCAATAAGATTTGAGAATGTCAAGAGATTTTCGGAGGGCAAGCGGCGGCAGCGCGAGGAAACATTCGGCGAGAACGGCGCGTAGTAGTATCGAAAGACGATGAACGCAGCGATTAAAAACGGCAGCGCCATCCACGCGGTGAACGTCTCGCGGCACTACCGCATGGGGCAAACGGAGGTGCGGGCGCTGGACGGGGTGTCGCTGGAGGTTGCCCGAGGCGAGTTCCTGGCGCTCCTGGGCAGCTCGGGCTCGGGGAAATCCACGCTGCTGAACCTGATTGCCGGCCTGGACCGTCCAACCTCGGGCTCGGTGGAGGTGGAAGGGCGCGACCTGGCGCGCATGAACTCGGAGGAACTGGCCCGCTACCGGCGGCACACCACGGGAATGGTGTTCCAGGCGTTCAACCTGATTCCCTCGATGACGCTGGCGGAAAACGTGGACCTGCCGCTGCGCATTGCAGAGGTGGAGCGCGGGGAGCGGGAAGGGCTGGTGCGGGAAGCGCTGAAGCGCGTGGGGCTGGAGGCGCGGATGGGCCACCGGCCGAGCGAGCTGTCAGGCGGCGAGCAGCAGCGGGCTGCAATCGCACGCGCGCTGGTGAACCGGCCGTCCCTGCTGCTGGCGGACGAACCCACGGGCAACCTGGACAGCCAGACGGGAGAGGAAATCCTGGGGCTGGTGAAGGAGCTGAACCAGTCCTTGGGGATGACGGTGGTGCTGGTGACGCATGAGAGGCCTCTGGCGGAGCGTTTTGCCCGCCGCTTTGTTTTTCTGGCGGATGGCAGGCTGGCGGAAGGAACACAAACTGGCGGGCCGGGAGCGGGAGCATGAAGGCGCCGGACCTGCTGGAACTCGCCACGCGCAACCTGCGCGAATCCATTCTGCGCAATTCGCTCACCACGATGGGAATTGCCGTGGGTGTGGCCTCGCTGGTGGCCATGCTTTCCCTGGGCATCGGACTGCAGGAGATGGCGGGGCGGCGGTTGAGCCGCTCGGGGCTGTTCGACACAATCTTCGTCACTTCGCGGCAGGACTTCCGCGGTTTCGACCGGGACGAAGGGCGCGACGCACCCAAGCCGGAGGAGTTGCGGGCGCTCGATCAGAGTGCGCGCGAGGAGATGGCGAAACTGGCGAACGTGGTGGAGGTCTTTCCCGAAATTCGGCTGATGACCGAGGTGCGCTACGAGGGCAAGACCAACTTTGCCTTCGTGGCGGCGCTGCCGCCCTCGGCGCGCGAGATCGAGGCCTTCGAAGAGATGAAGGGAAAATTTTTCTCCTCGGAAAAAGCAGAAGAGGCAGTTTTGTCGGACGAGTTCGCCAAGGAGCTGAGCAAGAAGCCGGAAGCACTGCTGGGGCAGGAGCTGGTGGTGCGCTATGCGGAGCGCCAGCCGCTGGCGGGAGGAAACGGGGCGGAAGAAGGCGAGGATCCGGCGGGTTTCTCGGTGGTGCGCAGGGAACAAAAGCTGCGCATTGTGGGCATCATCGAACGCGAGCCCTACGGCGGGCTGCGCACGGTTTCGCGGGGGCGGGTGTTTATTCCCACGGCGCTGGCGGAGGGGCTGAACGTGCTGCAGTTCTCCGACCTGCGCGGGGCCACGCGCGACCAGAGCGACCGCAAGACCTACACCAGCCTGGTGGTGCGCCTGGCCAATCCCAGCCAGGTACTGGCGGCGCAGGAGGCCATCAAGAAGATGGGCTTCCGCACGTTTTCCATCCTGGACGCCACGCGCAACATGCGGCGCTTCTTCGCCATCCTGGACCTGTTTTTGGGAATTTTCGGGAGCCTGGCGCTGGCGGTGGCGTCGATCGGGATCGTCAACACGCTGGTGATGGCCATTTTGGAGCGGCGGCGGGAGATCGGGATCCTGAAGGCGCTGGGCGCCTCCGACGCGGACGTGAAGCGGCTGTTCTTTGTGGAAGCAGGAGTGATGGGCGCGGTGGGCGGAGCCGCGGGAGTGGCGCTGGGCTGGGCGCTGGGACGCGCCATCAACTGGGGCACGAACGCGTATCTGGCGCGGCAGGAGTTGCCGCCGGAGCAGATCTGGTCGGTGCCGTGGTGGCTGGTGGCGGCGGCGCTGGCGTTTTCCGTGCTGGTGAGCCTGGTGTCGGGGCTCTACCCGGCAGCGCGCGCAGCCAGGCTCGATCCCGTGCAGGCGCTGCGCTATGAGTAGGGGCGCGCTCAAGCGCGCCGTGGTGCTGCTTGCGGCTTTGGTCTTCGCGCCCACGCTGCAGGCGGCTTCGCGCGTGGAGTGCAGCGCAGTGACGAGCCGCACGCTGAAGCGGGCGGTGCGCTACTGCGCGCTGCTGCCGCCGAGCTACGACCGGGAGACGTCGCGGCGCTATCCCGTTCTCTACTACCTGCATGGATTGGGGGACAACGAGCAGTCGCTGGTGCACGGCGGCGGCTGGAGCCTGGTGGAGGACCTGCGCGCCAAAGGGCGCATCGGCGAGTTTGTGATCGTGACGCCGGATGGCGACCGCAGTTTCTACCTCAATTCGCGCGACGGGCGCGAACGCTATCACGATTTTTTCCTTGAGGAATTCATTCCCGCCATCGAGCGGAAGTATCGCGCGCGGGGAACGCGCGCGGGACGGGCGCTTGCGGGGACCTCGATGGGCGGCTACGGAGCGCTGCGGTTCGCCTTCAGCAGCCCGCAGAAGTTTTCCGCGGTGAGCGCGCACAGCGCGGCCCTGATGGAGAACCTGCCGCCGGGGCTGGCGGCGGCTCCGGGGATTGCGGGCACGCGCGTGAGCCTGTTGGGAACGGTGTTTGGAACGCCGCTGGACCGGGCGTTCTACGAGCGCAACAGCCCCATCACGCTGGCGCGACGGGCCGCGGGGCTGGGGCGAGTGAAGATCTATTTCGATTGCGGCACGGAAGACGAGTACGGTTTTGACGCCGGAGCGAAAGCGCTGCACGAGGTGCTCGATTCGCGCCGCATGGCGCACGAGTTCCATCTCTATCCGGGCGGGCACGGCTGGTCCTACGTGGCGCGCCACCTGGATGCTTCGCTGGAGTTCCACTCGCGGGCGTTCGGGCTGACCAAGTGAGAGTGAGCGGCAGCGGTCCTAATCGCCGGTTTCGGGGCTGGGTTCCGGGAGCGCGCGGGCGCGCCTGGTTTCCTCCACGGCCTTGAGCGCCTCCACGACAAACACCACCGCCAGTACCAGGAGAATGAGCGCTGCCGCACCGTTCACGATCTCCGACTCCAGCCGGAATCCGCGGAGAAAGAATTCGCGCGCGCCCATACCAATCTGCACGAGGAGCGCCGTGACGGTGGCGGCGAAGACGAAGAGCATGGGCAGCAGGGTGTACCAGTAGCGGCGGCCGGAGCGGTAGAGCCAGACGGTGATGCCCAGCAGGGTGAGCGAGGCGAGAAGCTGGTTGGACGTGCCGAAGAGCACCCAGAACTGCCGCCAGGCGCCTTCGTCGGCGGAGAGCAGGACGAGCAGAGGCGCACCGGCGGTGCCGGCGGCGGCAGCGATGCCGGCGGTGCGACTGGAAGCCTTGAATCCCAGGCCTCCGGACAGTTCCTGCAGCAGGTAGCGGCCGAGGCGCGTGGCCACATCCAGCGTATCGAAGACAAAAGTAGAAAAGGCCATGGCGCCGAAGGTGATGGCGAAGGTCATCCACTGCTCGCCGAAGAGCGCGGCGAAGAAGGCGGCGATGCCGTCGCCGTAAAGCTTGCCGGGGGCGCGGCTGCCCACGCCTTCGGGGGCGACGATCATGACGGTGGCCAGAGCGATCAGGGCAACCATGCCTTCGAGCAGCATGGCGCCGAAGCCGATGGGGCGGCAATGGCTCTCGCGCGCGATCTGTTTGGACGTGGTGCCGCCGCAGACCAGGCCGTGGAAGCCGGAGCAGGCGCCGCAGGCGATGGTGACGAAGAGGAAGGGGAAGAGCAACTGCTCGACGGGCGAGCCGGTGGTGGAGTGATGAACCGCGGGCTGGCGAATCTCAAAGCCGCCGAGGAAGATGCCCAGCACGCCAATGGCGAGCACGATGTAGAGGATGAATCCTCCCAGGTAGCCGCGCGGCTGCTGCAGCAGCCACATGGGCAAAAGCGAGGCCGCAAAGCAGTAAACAAGAATGGCCACGTGCCAGAAGCCCAGGCTATGGACCAATACGGTGGAAACTTCCGTGCCCAGCCAGACCACGCCCAGCGTGGCGGGAACGAAGATTGCCGTGAGCAGCCACATGGGAGGCGAAAGCTTGCGCTGCACCACTCCCATGACCAGCGCCAAAAGCAGATACATGGTGCTGGCCGCGGCCACGGCGCCGCCGGGGTTGAAGGCGAACTCGCCGTGCAGTTCTTCCGTGAGGCCGACGAAGGTGGAGGCGGTGACATCGGCGAAAGCCACGATGACGTAGACGAGCGCAATCCAGATGAAGGCGACGAGCGCGAGCCAGGCGCGGCGGCCGAGGTTCTGGCGGGCGATTTCGGCGATGGAGTTGGCGCCGTGGCGCACGGAGGCGATGAGGGCGGAAAAATCGTGCACGGCTCCGATAAAAATGACTCCAAGGGTAATCCACAGAATGCTGGGCAGCCATCCGAAGGCGAGGCAGGCGGCGATGGGTCCGACGATGGGGCCGGCGGCGGCGATGGCGCTGAAGTGCTGGCCGAGGAGGTAGAAGGCCGCGTGGGGACGAAGTCCACGCCGTCGTCGCGCAACGTGGCGGGAGTGGCGGAGGAATCATCGAGCTGGTACTGGCGCGCGATGAAGCTGCCGTAGAGCACGTAGCCCGCGGCCAGCGCGGCCAGGACCAACACGGCGAGGAAGAAAAGGCTCATAGGCGGAATCAGTACGCCCGGTTCTGAACGGTTGCGCGTGCCAGCCTATCGTGAAGCGGGCGTCCGGCGAAAACAGTTTGCGCGTCAGTCTGCGCCGGCCGGGGCGCGCCGGTCGAGCACCAAGGCCATCAGATAGCAAGCAAAGATGAATCCGAAGCTGATGATGGGCGGCTGAATGAAATAGCGAAGACTCAGCGCCAGCAGAATGCCCGCCAGCGCGCACTGGAGAATGAGGGTGGAGCGGCGCAGGGCAGCGTCGCCACGGTAAGCCACAGCCAGTCCCACAAGGCCGGTGAACAAAGAGAAGACGGCAAAGGTGAGACTGAAGCCGTTCAGAAAATCCCAGGTGCTGCGCTCAATGCCGCCGACCACAAGCTTTTCCGATTCCATCAGCGCATGAAGCTGACGCTGCGCTTCGTTCGAGGGCGGAACCTTTTCCTGAAAGTGGCCGAAGAGATGGAGTCCCGCGGTCACGATAAAGGCCCACGCCCCGAGCTTGAACCAGAAGCTGCTTTTTCCCATGGCGAACTCCTTCTTGCCCGTCGCCCAAGCCTAACGCATCGGCCGTCAGCGCGTTTTCTGTTCATACACGGCACGCGCGGTGGCAAGCATTCTCAGCACGGCCGCGCGCTCGGCGGGCGTGTTCCAGCCGGTGTGTTTATCGACCGATTCGCGAATGCGGTCAATCCAGGCGATGCAGAATTCGGCATCCGCAGGAGAACGCGGCTCCTGGCCGTCCACGGTGACGTAGATGGGGCTGGTGGTGCCGTACGGGTAAAGGTCAAGCACCGGGTACGTGTGCCTGGAGGTGAAGGCGCGCAACAGGCACCAGCCGCTTTGCGTGAGCGGCACCGTGCCGCGCACTTCGGCGTAATCGCGGCGGGCGCCGAGGGACAGCTCGCGCACCACCTGTCCGTTGCAGACCACCTCTAAATGTTCCATGGGCACAGCAGAACGGAGCGAGGCGGTGAAGGGAACCTCACGTCCGCCGCCGGGCAGGGTGAGTTCTCCGCCGATGGCCTGCCCGCCGAGTGTGAAATCAAGCAGCGGTGCGTTGGTGGCGAATGTACGGCCCTGGCGGAGCCCTTCGAGCCAGGGCCCGATTTTCAAAGGGCCGTCGGGCACGCGAACGTACACGCGGGTGAGGCCGACGGGGCCGCGCTGCGAAGCAAAGTTGGCCATGGCGTCTGTGCCGGCGCCCGCGGGAATGCGAAAGCCGAGGTTCAGGAAGCGATACCAGACGGCGGCGGTGGTGTGATGATCGCTGAAGCCGAGGACCTCCAGGTAATCCATTTTCCCGAGGGCGACGTCCACTACCAGTGCGTGGGTGAGCGCCGAGGAAGACCCGGGGTCGGGGCCGAAGCCTTCGTCGTAAGGATGAACGTAGCCGACGAGCGCGCCCTGGCTGTGCGCCAGATCGGCGATGGCGGAGTTGGTGGGGAACAGGCTGGCCGCGGCGGTGTTGGGGTAGGCGGCGTAATCCGGCAACAGAAAATGATCGGAGAGATGGAGCAAACCCATGTGTCCCCAGAAACTGGTGTGGAACTCCTGGCCGTGGAGCACGAGCGTTTCCGGAGTGGAGGCAGCGTCGGGCTGGGTGAGGAAGTAGGCGATATCCGGGATGCGCTGTTCCTTGTTGACGATGAGGTTGTGCACCACCTGAAGGTTTTCCGCTTCCGCTTGTTCGACGAGATGTTGCGGAGTGTTGCGGTAGGCGCCACCGTAGTTCATATGCACGTGCAAGTCGCCGCTCGCCCAGCGCCCACCGGCGGAGGGAAGCGGCAACAGGGGCTCAAGGCCGACAGAGAGCGATACGCTCTGTCTTGGCAGCAGGTCCAGTTGGCGGCGCGCGATGCGGTGCTCGGAATTTGCCGCGA